>JAAYBR010000063.1 GCA_012730045.1 Candidatus Hydrogenedentota bacterium
AAGAGCAACCACCGATGAACACCGATGAACACCGATAATGAAGAGAGAATGGTTTCCACCCTCCCATACTTCCCATAACTCCCATCCCCGCCTGACCCGCCACAGAGGCGGTACTTTCTTAGCAGCGAAGCAAAGCCATCTCGTGCCCGCCAACGCCCCGACCGGCGCGGCGCGTTCCGGTTGCACCCCGTCCGCCGCGCGGGTATCCTGTTGTCCGGACAAAGGAGTTTCCCCCACGTATGACCAAAATCATCTCCTGGAATGTGAACGGCCTGCGGGCCGCGCTGAAGAACGGGTTCCTGGGCTGGCTGGAGGCGGCGCGGCCGGACATCCTGTGCATCCAGGAATCGCGCGTGCTCCCGGAGGAGCTGGACGACTCGGTGAAGACCGCCTTCGGCTACCGCACCCACTGGAACCCCGCGCAGAAGAAGGGGTACAGCGGCACGGCCCTCTTCACCCTGCGCGAGCCCGTCAGCGTGACCACCCTGGGCGCCCCTGCGTTTGACGCCGAGGGCCGCATGCAGGTGATTGAGTTCCCGGAGTTCACGATCCTCAACGGCTACTGGCCCAACAGCCAGTCCGAGCGCGCCCGGCTCCCCTACAAGCTGGACTGGTGTGACGCCGTCACCAAGTTCGCCGCCGGACTGGTGAAAAAGAAGCGCAACGTGCTCCTCTGCGGTGACTTCAACATCGCCCACCGGGAGATGGACCTGGCCCGGCCCAAGGAGAACGAGAACAACGCGGGCTACTACATCGAGGAGCGCGAGGCCATGGGGCGCTTCCTGGACGCGGGCTTCGCCGACACCTTCCGCAGCCTCCACCCGGACAAGGTACAGTACTCCTGGTGGTCCTACCGCATGGCGGCGCGCGCGCGCAACATCGGCTGGCGCATTGACTACCACTGTGTGAACAACGGGTTCCTGCCCCGGGTGAAGGCCGCCTGGATTGACGACACCGTCACCGGGTCCGACCACTGCCCCGTGGGGGTAGAAATTGAATAGGGAGGACGCCATGCGTTCCCAGGTCACCACGAAGACCGGCGATGACGGCAGCACGCGGATTCTCGCGGGCGACCGCGTGCCCAAGGACGACCCCATCGTGGAGGCGACCGGCGCGCTGGACAGCCTGCGCGCCGAGCTGGCGCTCTTGCGGCTGGAGATTCTGGAGAGCGGCGGCGCCGCGCACGAGCCCGAGGCCGCCTTCCTCTGGTGGCTGCTGCACGCCTGCTTCATCATCGGCGCCGAGGTCAGCGACCCGCTGAAAAAGCACCCCAAATGGCGGCAGGGCGAGATCGGCCCGAAGCACCTCGCCCACCTCGAGGAGGAGCAGGCCCGGGTGGAGGCCCTCACGCCCCTGCCCAAATCCTTCATCGTCTCCGCAACCAACCGCGCCGCCGCCCGGGCCGACCTCGCCGCCACCACCGTCCGCGCCTTCGAGCGCCGGCTGGTCACGCTCAAGCGCGCCGTGCCCGAGTTCCCCGCCGACCACCTCCTCCGCTTCGTGAACCGCCTCAGCGACTACCTCTTCATGCTCGCCCGCCGCCTCGACGGCGACACCCACCTCCCCGTGGACTACGCCGTTTTGCTCCTCTGACAGGCCCCTGATCGCCGGATAAGCGACGACCCATGCGTCCGCTCCAGGGCGCGGCAAGCGGCGCCCCTACAGGAGGATTTTCCGGTGTTTTCGCGTGCGCCCGGGGCATGGGCCTGTAGGGGCACCGCTTGCTGCGCCCTCTTAGTTCGCGCCATGGCGCCGCTTGCCGCGCCCTCTTTTTTTCGGCATCACCGTCTCACCCGGTGGGTGAGGAACATCCCTTTCACAACAGCACGAATTCCCCTGCGCGTTCACATAGCGCACATGACCCCGTCCCTCGCCTCATCCGGCGATCAGGGACCCCCGCGGCGGTTGTCCCGCCGGGGGGCGCGCGGGTATGCTGTCAGGCGGCGCGCCAAGAAGGCGCGCCGTGCGAACCGGGAGGACGGCATGTATCCAAGAGCCACAAAGGGCTGGTGTGCGGCGTGCCGCGCGGCGGTCCCCGCCGAGATCGTTGAGGAGGCGGGCGCGCTGGTGTTCCACCTGCGCTGCCCGGAGTGCGGGGAACTCGCCAGTGTGGTGGAGCATGACGCGGAACTCTACAAGCGGTGGGAGACCGCGCGCCGTCCGAACCGCCCGCCCGAGACCGCCCAGACGGCGCCGAGACGCGGGTGCCCGCTGGACTGCGGCCTCTGCCCGGATCACCGGCAGAAGAGCTGCGTCGCCCTTATCGAGGTGACCACGGCGTGCGACCTGGGCTGTCCCGTGTGCTTCGCCGACAGCGGCGGCGGCGGGGCGCACCGCCCGCTGGGCGAAATCGAGTCCATGCTGGACGCCTGCGTGCGCGCGGCGAACGGCAAGCCGGACATTGTGCAGATCAGCGGCGGCGAGCCGGCCTGCCACCCCCAACTCCTGGACATCCTTCACGCGGCGAAGGCGCGCCCCTTCAAGTACGTCATGCTGAACACGAACGGGCTGGCCATCGCGGACGGGCGGCTTTCCTGCGCGGACCTGAAGTCCGTCGGCCTTGGGTTCGAGGTGCATCTCCAGTTTGACGGGCTGGACGACGCGGCCCACACGGCCCTGCGCGGCCGGCCCCTGCTGGCGCAGAAACTGGCGGCGCTGAACCGGCTCGCGGAGCACGGGATCCCCGTCACCCTGGTGGCCACGCTGCGGAACGGGGTGAATATGGAGGGGCTGGGCGGCCTGCTCCGCTTCGCGCTGGACCACCCCGCCGTGCGCGGGCTCAACCTCCAGTGCGAGGCCCGCTTCGGGCGCAACGACGCGCGGCCCGGCGCGGAGCGCGTCACCCAGACCCAGACCGTGCGCGCCCTGGAGCGGCAGGCGCCGGAACTGCTGACGGCGGAGGACTTCCTTCCGCTTTCCTGCGGGCTGGCGTCGCTGGCCTATCTGGAGCGGGTGGACGGCGCGTGGCGGCCCCTGCCGCCCGCCCTCGCCGGGGTCATCCCGGGCAACCCCATGACCACGTCCATCGAGGACCTGCACACGCTGGCCGCGGAGATGTGCGCGTGCCGCGGCGCGGCGCTGCTGGAGGAGGTGGCCGGACGCCTGCCCGCCAACCTGCTGGAGATGGACCGGGATGCGCGGTCCCGGCTGGTGCAGGAGCGCTTCTTCCATGTGACGGTCATCAGCTTCCTCGACGCCGGCAACTTCGACCTCGACCGGGCCTGCCGGGAATGCACCCATGTGGTCCAGCCAGACGGGCGGAAGATCCCCTTCTCCGCGTTCAACACGATCCACCGGGGGGCGGGCCATGCCCCGGCCTGACTTCACCCTGCTGGCGGACTTCGTGGCCTCGGTCTGCGTGGCGGGCATGTTCCTCGCCGTGCTCGCGAACTTCCTCGCCGCCCGCGGCGCCCGGCAGTTCCGCGAGCGGCGTAGCGTGGTGGCCACGTTCAGCATGGCCGTGTTCGGAACCGCGCTGGTGCTCACCATCCGCTTCGGCGCGGGGGCCGTGGCCGCGCCGCCGCATGGGGCGGTCTACGCCCTGCGCGTCGCCGGGCTGGCCGTCATGCTCGGGGGCCTGCTCTACAACCTCTGGGGCCGCATCCATCTCCGGGGCAACTGGTCGGACCATGTGCGCGTGTACGACGACCATTTCATCGTGCAGGACGGCCCCTACCGCTTCGTGCGCCATCCCCTGTACGCCTCCCTCATCTGGATGTTCCTCGGCGCGTCCGCCGCGTATCTGAACTGGCTGGCCGCCCTGGAGACGCTGCTCATCTTCCTGCCCGCCATGACCTACCGCGCCGCGCTGGAGGAGAGGGCGCTGGAGGGGCGTTTCGGTGACGCCTACGCCGCCTACCGCGCGCGCACGCCGCGCTTCTTCCCCCGCCCGTCCGCCCTTTTCCGCGCCGGGGACCGCTGATGGAGATCAGCCATATCCAACCGGAGGGCTGGGGGCTCTGCCCCGTGATCCCGTTCGGGCCGGTGCCCGTCTCCACCTACGCCGTGTTCATGCTGCTCGCCTTCGCCGCGGGCATTGCCGTCTACCGCCGCAACGCCGCGCGCACGGGCGCGCGGACCGGGCAGGTCTTCCCCGTGGTGCTGGCGGCGGTCTTTGGCGGCGTTTTCGGGGCCAAGATCCCCGTCTGGGCGCTGACCGTGGCCCTCGTGCCGCCGACCGAGTGGCGGCTGGAGCACCTGCTGGTCGGGCGCACCATCGCGGGCGGCTTTGTCGGCGGCATGCTCGCGGTGTGGTGGGTCAAGCGCCGCCTCGGCCTCCGCGCGCGCTTCGGCAACGTGCTCGCCCCCGCCGTGGCCCTCGGGATGGCTGTCGGGCGCGTCGGCTGCCTGCTCTCCGGTTGCTGCCATGGCCGCCCCACGGCGCTCCCCTGGGGCGTGGACTTCGGCGACGGCGTGCCCCGCCACCCCACGCAGGTCTACGAGATCCTTTTCTGCCTCGCCGCGTTCCTGTTCATGCAGCGGCGGCTGGAAACGGCGCGGCCCGGCGCGCTCATGACCGGCTTCCTCGCCGCGTATTTCGTTTTCCGCTTCGCGGAGGAGTTCCTGCGCCCCCGAGACATCGCCTGGGGCCTCACCGTCTTCCAATGGATATGCCTCGCGGGGCTCCTGCTCCTCGCCCTGCGCGAGCGCCTGTTCCGCGCGCCCCCCGGGGAGGAGAATGCGGCACCCTGAGCAGGGCACGGCAAAACCGTGGCGGGCACCCGAAGACAAGGCCGGCGGGACGCCGGCGCTACGGAAAAGGCTCATGGGTCGTCATTGCGTGGCGCCGGTGTCCCGCCGGCCCTGTCTTCGGGTGTGCGCAAAAACTTCGGCTGCCCCGCCACCGTGCGCGCCGCGCCGGAAACCGTGTGCTATGATCAAGGCAATCTTGGGCGCAGGCGGGGGCGCTCACCCCGCCGGGCCCATAATCGTTGCGGGAACATGCTGGATTAAAGGGGACCGGACATGACGGACGAGGAACGGGAACCGCACGAGGAAGCACCCCGGGAGCTTCACCGGGGTGACCAAATGCCCGTGCGTGAGTTCCTGGTGGGCATCATTGCTGGGGTCGCGCTTCTGATCCCCGGATGCATCCTGAGTGGTTTCGCCGTTTTGGGAAGCTATGGGGTGGTGGCAATGAGCGCGGACAGGGTTTCCCCGCTGGACTACGTGATGACCGCAGTGTACGGCGCCGCAAGTCTCCTCCTGATGATGGTCTGGGCGTACGAAATAGTCCGGGCATTCCGCCGTCATCGTCCGTACCTGGGTCTGGGAATGGTTGCGCTGCTTCCTGTCCTGCTTCTCTTTTTCGGAGCATGCACCAACATGGTGGGCAGGCCCATTGTTCGCCCCCCTCGCGCAGGAATCCCACCGCAGCGGGAACCTCGTCCTGTTTCTGACACCTCCGAAGACGTTTCGCGGGGGTATTCCGCTGGGGAGGACGCGGTTGCGTCTGCAGCAACGCCCGCGGAATGGTCTGCTATGATCAGGAGGGCGCCCGGAAAGGACGTCCCCGTGTCCGCAGGACACGACAGGGGCCTACAAGCGTCAAACCAACCCCAAGGGGACCGGACATGACGGACGAGGAACGGGAACCGCGCGGGGAAGCGCCCCGGCCGCCGGACGCCGGCAGTATTTCGCCTCGCCCTCCGCTCCAGAATGAGGCGGCCGTAACAAGTTTTATCAGGGGGGTGCTGGAGGGAATGATCCTGCTGGTGCCCGCGACGCTTTTCCTCCTGTTCTTTGCGAAGGCGTTCCATATCCACAACATGGACCCCTCCTCGTGGGCCCCCTATGCCCCCCTTCTGGGAGTCGGAGTGTTTCTGGCGGCGTACTGGCTTTTTTGCATTGCCCGGGCATATCGCCGTGGGCAGCCCCTCCGGAGCGTCGGACTGGTCGCGGCCATCCCCGCGTTTCTGGTCTTCTTTGGAATGTGCAGCATGGCCCTGTCTGGCGGATGAAACGGGAGGAAGGCTTATGACGGACAAGAGAGGAGCGAAAGAACCCGCAGGGAATGCCGCCCTGGGGGCATACCGCTCCGTGAACGACCTCCTGGCGGAGAACGGCGGGGAGGCCGGACCGGCGGTGCCCGGCGGGATGGAGCACGCCCCCGGCACCGACTTTTCGATGGGGGTTTTCGTGAGCGTTGTGATCCTGGTGCCGGTGGGCGTGTTGGCATTCCTGGCGGCTGTTACATTCTCCAGTGAATTTGTGCACTTCGGTACGTTTCTTTCCATCAGACGTGTTCTGCTTGGCTTGGTGCTGATCGTGTTCCCCCTGTGTTACTGGCTCTATCGAATCATTCGGGCGTTCCGCACGCGCCGCCCTTATGTCGGCCTGGGCATGTTGTCTGCAGTGTCGGCGGTCTTGCTCCTTTTTGGCGCATGCACCGTGCTTCTTCGCGAGGCGGAATGGTGAGACGGCCCGAGTGCACCTTGAGATATGTCTTGGGAAGGAGAGGAAGGAGAGGACTGTCACTGGAGAGGAGACCCCCGCATGAATGAAGAGCGGCCGGTCCGCGAGTTTCTGAAGGGGTGCGCGGTGGACATTGGGGTGCTTTTGGCGCTCTGCGCACTGCTGGGCACCGCACTTTTCCTGTTGCTTTGGGCGGGCACGCCGGCACCCGAACCGCCCAACGCCGGCACGATGCGGGCCGGGGCGGCGGCGTGCGCCGCCGGGGCGCTGCTGGTCTTTCTCTTCTGGGTCCGCCTCTGCGTGCGCGCGTTCAAGAACGAGCGCCGGTATTATTTCTCGGGGCTCATGTCCTTCCTTCCCATTGCGTTTCTATTCTTCGGGACATGCCGTTTACTGCCCTTTCTGTTTTCCCTGTGATCGGATTCTCCGCAGGGTGAGGGCAATGCACCAGAAGAAGAGGGCGCGGCAAGCGGCGCCCCTACGGGCGGTGAATTCTGTGTTTTCGCGTGAGCCCGGGGCGGACGATGTCTTGGACGGGGCGCGCCGCTTCGTGGTATCATCCGCACCCGGCTGTTTTGGGCATCTGTGGAGCAGGGCAATGGCGAGAAAAGACAAGGTGGTTTTGAACCGTTCGGAGGACTTCGCGTCCATCGAGGACGAGCTGTCGGCGGCGCTGGACAAGCTGGAGCAGGCGAACACCAGTGTGCTGGACCTGCTGGCCAGGGAGGCGCCGCCGGCGCCGGAACCCGCCGGGGACGCCGCGGCGCAGGCGGAGGGGGTGGACGGTGAACCGCCCCAGGCGGCCCCCGAACAGGCATGACCACGTTCCCCGGGGTGAGGGGATAGAGGACACATCCGCAATCTCATGGACGCAGAACGCCTGCATGTGCTGCTGGCCGACCCCCATCTCCAGGGCGGGGGGCAGGTGCGCTACGTCTCCAGCCTCGCCCGCGAGCTGACCCGCTTCGGCCACATGGTCACCCTTGCGTGCCGTCCGGGGAGCGTGCTGGAGGAGGCCGCCCGGGCCGCCGACTGCGCGGTCCTGCCGGTTTTCCAGTTCCGGGGAGGCGTCCGGCCCATGTCCTGGGTCAACGACCTGCGCCAGGCGGTCCGGTTCATCCGCGGGGCGCGCCCGGACATCCTCCATGTGAACGGGTCGCAGGACCATTGGACCTTTGGCGTGGCCGACCGCCTGCTGGGGCGGCCCGTCTGCGTGGTGCGCACGCGCCACAACACCTACCGGGTGGCCGAGAACCTGCCCAACCGCATCCTCAACCGCCACTGGACGGACTATGAAATTGTCGTGTGCGAGATGGTCCGCCTCGGGCTGTCGCGCCAGCGCACCTTCGACCCCGCCCACCTGTGCACCATCCACAACGGGGCCGACGCGGAGGTGTTCCGGCCGGATCCGGCCTCCCGCGCGCGGGTGCGGGCGGCATTCGGCTACGACGACACGCATGTCGTGCTGGGGATCGTGGCGCGGCTGGTGAAGGCCAAGGGGCATGAATACCTGTTCCGCGCCGTGGCCCAGCTCAAGAACGCCTGCCCGGAGCTCCGGGTGCTGGTGCTGGGCCAGGGCGAGCTGGAGGGGCATCTGCGCGATCTGGCGGGGCGTCTGGGCATCGCCGACCGCGTGCTGTTCGCCGGATACCGCGATGACATGGCCGAATGCGTGCGCGCGGTGGACATCGGCGTGCAGCCGTCCGTGGACTGCGACACCTCGTCGTTCAGCCTGAAGGAGCTGATGGCCAGCGAGATTCCCGTGGTCGCCTCGGACTACGGCGGGCTCAAGGAGATCGTTTCCGACGGCGTGGAGGGGCTGGTGGTCCGCGCGGGCACGGTGGACCCCCTCGCGGCGGCCCTGCGCCGCCTGATCGAATCCCCGGAGTCGCGGGGGCGCATGGGCCGGTCGGGCCGCAAGCGCGTGCTGGCCGAGTTCACCCTGGAGGTCTTCGCCCGGCGCACCGAGCAGGCGTACCGCCGGGCCCTGGGCATCCACCGCCAGGGCAGGGCCCGCCTTCCCCGCTGAGGGGGCGCTGTCGTATAATCGCCCGGCCCGCGGACGGGACGCGCCTGTCCGGCGGCAACCAAGGAATACCCGTTTCGTGAAGATTCTCCACCTGGACGAGCAGAAGGGCTGGCGGGGCGGTGAGCAGCAGGCCTCCTGGCTGGTGCGCGGCCTCGGCGCGCGGGGCCACGAGGTCTGGGTGGCCGGGCGTCCCGACGGGGAGTTTGTGAACAGCCCCGCCCACGGCGACGTCGCCGGACGCCTGCCCCTGCCGCTGCGCGGCGAGTGGGACCTGCCCAGCGCGCGCCGCATCGCCCGGTTTGTCCGCGACCACGGCATTGACCTCATCCACGCCCACACCAGCCACGCCCACGGCATCGCCGCCCTCGCCAGGGGCGTCTTCAAGGCCCCGGCGCGGCTGGTGGTGTCCCGGCGGGTCAGTTTCCCCCCGGCCGGCCATTTCCTGAACCGGTGGAAGTACGCGCAGCCGGACCGCTTCCTCTGCGTGTCCCGCTGCGTTGCCCGCGTTCTGCGCGACTGGGGCGCGCCGCCGCGCCAGATCGAGGTGGTCCACAGCGCCGTGGACGCCGCGCGGGTGGCCGTGGAGCCCCTGCCGCGCGGCGAGATGGGCGTGCCCGACGGCGTTCCCCTGCTCGTGTCGGCGGGCGCGCTGGTGGACCACAAGGACCACGCAAGCCTTCTGCGCGCGTTTGCGCGCGTTTCCGGGGAGTTCCCCGGTGCCTGGCTGGTCATCGCGGGGGGCGGCAAGCTCCGCGCCGATCTGGAGCGTCTGGCCGCCGAACTGGGCCTCGCGGACCGTGTCCGGTTTCTGGGCCACCGGCCCGACGCCCCGCGCATCATCCGCGCCGGGGACGTCTACGTCTCCTCCAGCACCTCCGAGGGGCTGGGCACGTCCATCCTGGAGGCCCTCGCCTCCGGCACCCCCGTGGTGGCGACCCGGGCGGGCGGCGCGGACGAGATGGTTATTCCCCACCGGACGGGGTGGCTGGTGCCCGTGGGCGACCCGGAGGCTCTGGCAAACGCGGTGGCCGAGTGTCTGCGGCGGCCCGAAGATGCCGGAATCATGGCAAAAATGGGCCGCGAGCTGGCCGAAACCGCCTTCTCCGCCGAAAAGATGATCGAGGGCACCCTGGCGGTGTACACCCGGCTGCTGGACGGCGCCGGACCGGAAGAGGGGGACCTGCCATGGGCGACCTGACCGTGCTGACCCTGGTGCCCAACGCGGGCGACCGCCTGAAACGCTGCCTGGAGAGCGTGGCCTGGGCCGACGACCTCTTCTGCGTCGTGGACCCCGCCACCACCGACGGGTCCGACGGGGTTGCCCGGGCGCACACGGCCCATGTTGTGACGCACCCCTACGAAAACGCGGCTGCCCAGCGCAATTGGGCGCTGCCCCAGATCACCACCGAGTGGACCCTGGTCCTTGACGCCGACGAGTGGGTCTCCGACGCCCTGGCCGGGCGGATCCGTCAAATCATCCAGGACCCCGCCGCCCTCGACGGCTACGACATCCTCCGCCACTCCTATTTTCTGGGGAAGCTCATCCGGCACTGCGGCTGGCACAAGGACTACAACCTGCGCCTCTTCCGCACCGCCAAAGGCCGCTACCTCGACAAGCGCGTCCATTCCCGGGTCGTTGTGGACGGCCCCACCGGCCGGATCACCGAGGTCATGTACCACGACACCTACCGCACCTTTGAGGAGTATTTCACCACCTTCCAGCGCTTCACCACCTGGGGCGCCCGCGACGCCCACGACCGGGGGAAACGCGCCACGGCGGTGGACCTCACCCTGCGCCCCCTGCACCGTTTTCTGAAGATGTACGTCTTCCGGCTCGGCTTCCTCGACGGCTACCACGGCCTCGTGCTGTGCGGGCTCTCCGCCTTTTCCGTGTTTACCAAGTACGCCAAGCTGTGGAACCTCCAGCGTGGGGGCGGCGGAGACGGGTAAGGCCGAACGAGGGCGGATGATTCTGCGCCCTCTGCGCAATCTGCGGACCAGGTTCTGCTCCGCCGGAAAAAAGGTTGATTCCCCCCGCCTTCGTTTGGTATCATTTCGGTCCCGTTACAAATCGTGTATTGTGTGTTTTTTGACCCCGAAAAATCAGGCAACAGAGTTTCTGGAGGATTGCCTCGTGAAAACCTACATCCCCAAGCAGGGGGAAGTTACGCGGAAATGGCTGGTCATGGACGCCGAAGGCAAGTCCATGGGCCGCATCGCCGCGGAAGTGGCGAAAGTGCTGCGCGGAAAGCACAAGCCGGAGTTCACGCCGTTCCTTGAGTGCGGCGACTACGTGCTGGTGGTGAACGTGGACAAGATGGTCGTGACCGGCACGAAAATGACGGACAAGGTCTACTACCGTCATTCGGGCTACAAGGGCGGGCTGAAGCAGACGCGGATGTCCGACCTCATGCTGAAAGACCCGACGTCCACGCTGGACATCGCGATCCGCGGCATGCTGCCCCACAACAGCCTCGGCCGCAGCCTCGCCACCCACTTCCGCCTCTGCGTCGGCGCGGACCATCCGCACACCGCGCAAAACCCCGAACCCTACGAATTCTAACGGCGACTGCCGCGCAGGAGAATTGACACGTGATTGACCCGAAAACAAACGAGATCGTGACGGTTGGACGGCGCAAACGGGCCACGGCGCGCGTGCGTCTCATTCCCGGCACTGGCAAGTACACGGTGAACGGGCATCCCGTAGCCGAGTATCTCGCCCGCGAGACCCTGGTGCAGGTCGCCACGCAGCCGCTGGAGCTGCTCGGCCTCAAGGACAGCTTCGACATCCGCGCCCGGTGCGACGGCGGCGGGCTGGCCGGCCAGGCCGGTGCCCTGCGTCTGGGCGTCGCCCGCGCCATCGCCGAGAACGACGAGAACCTGCGCCCCGCGCTGCGGACGGCGGGCCTGATGACCCGCGACGCGCGCGAGGTGGAGCGCAAGAAGCCCGGCCAGCCCGGCGCGCGCAAGCGGTTCCAGTTCTCCAAGCGCTAGGCCGAATTCCGGCACGGGCCGGTTTCCCCAGAGAAAACGCCCCCGCTTCCTTATATGGAGGCGGGGGCTTCTTCGTTGCAGGGCATTGGCGCGCACCCGAAAACACGGACCCTGAGCCCGCGTTCTCTCCGCAGGACAGCGCTCCAAAAGACAGGGGAGGCGGGCGCCTGCGGTACGCAGAAAGGATATCTCCCCCGTACCGCAGGCGTCCCGCCTGCCCTGTCTTTGTCACCGCCGCGTTGTGCTACTTCCCCGCCAGTTCCCTGAGGTCGGCGACGGCCTGGGCGGCGATCTTTTCCCCGGTGCCCACGGGCACCCAGGCCACCGTCGGGTCGGCGCCGTAGCCGCCCTCGCCCACGGCGGACTCGGTGGGGATGTACATGCAGTGGCCGTTGCAGTAGCCGAACACCAGGGTGTTTGCCGCAGGGGACTGGGCCTTGATCTGGTTGGACAGGTCGGAGAACAGTTCGCCGGAGACACCGGCAAAGGCCAGATCGCCGTTCACCAGCACGCTCGTCAGTTTCGCGGTCACCGTGTTGTCCGGCACCTCCACCAGCATGGCCATCATCTCGGGAAAGAACGCCTGGCTGAGGGTGCCCACCACGATGGGGTTTTTGAAGTCCAGACGGGACGGCCCGGAGAAACTGCGGTGCAGGCAACTGACACCGGGCGTCGCGGGCACGGCGGGCTGGATGGCCTTGGCCATCCCGGCCACCTTCGCCGCCACGGCCTTCCCGAAGCCGCCGGGGCCTTTCCGCTCGGCGTTGGTGTTGGGGGACATGTCACCGGAGGCGCCCTGCATGAACATGCACATGGTCCCCAGCTGCTCCTCGACCCCCTGCTGCAGGTGCCCCACCCAGTCCGCGCTGAATCGGCGGTCCATGATGTTCTCCAGCACGGGATGGGCGGACAGATTGGCCAGCACGGCCAGCGTCTTGCCGTTCAGGTCATCCACCCGGATCACCGACAGGCGGGGATCCCGCACCTTGGGCTCCTTCTTGCTGTGCCGGTTGCGGTTGAGGTCGGTCTCCTCCACGGCGACGCCGATGGCCGCCGACACCGCGCCGTTTGCCGCCTCCACGATGGCGTCGGCGAGGGTTTCCGGAAGCTGTTTTGCGTAGGCCACCGCCGCGTCAAACTTGCCCTGGCCGAGGCCGGGCTGGTCGAGCAGCTCAATGGCCGGGCCATGGTGGGTGTGGCAGCCCACGGCGAGGACGCAGGTGACCCCGGCCTCCGCGCGCACCCGCTGTTCGATCCGCTCCATCATGGCATAGGTGGGGCCGCGACCGAGGTCCAGCCCGACCAGGGCCACCTTTCCGTTGCCGCCGTCCAGCACGAGCACCTTCGCGTGGAGGGGCATCATGGCGCCGGTGGAGAGGTAATCGTGGCGCGCGCCGTAGCCCCACATGGGCACCGGCTGCGGCGGGGTGATGTCGCGCACCGCGACCCCGGCCTTGAATTCCTGGGCGGCGCCGGCGCCTGCCAGCAGGACCACGGCGAGAAAGACTCTTGACAACATGCGGGGTCTCCCAGTGTTAAGTGCCGTACCGTCTGACCGGACTTGTCCGTTTAGGGTTTCTCCCGGCCCCGTCCGGTTCCATAAACACGGGCCACGGGCACAGTATGCCGACCGGGGGGTGTATTTCGTATAGTAAGCGGAGGGCCCGCCCCCTTCCAGTCAGGGGGGCGCGCACAGGTCAAGACGAGAGGGCTGCACACATGGCCAAGGCACTGCGAACAGGATTCTGCGTGGCGGCGCTTTGCGCTGTTTTGATGCCGGCAGGGGCGGCGTGGGCGGCCACCGCAGCCATTGTCTGTCCCGAAGACGCCTCCCCGCTCACCGCGTACGCCGCCCGGGAACTCCGCCGCTACGTGCACGCTTGCTCCGGCGAGCTGCTTCCCATCACGGACAAGCCGCGCGGGCACGCGCTGGTGCTGTCCACCGACGATGTCGGGCTGGGTCCCCAGGAGTACCGTCTGCTCACGGTGAAGGAGGGGCGGTGGCGCCGGCTGCTCATTTCCGGCGGCGACGAGACGGGCCTGCTCTACGGCGTGTACCGGTTTGCCGGGCGGCTGGGCGTCCGTTTCCACCTTCACGGCGACGTGCTGCCGGATGAGAAGACGCCGTTCGCCATCCCGATGCTGGACGAGACGGGCAAGCCGCTTTTCCATCTCCGGGGCATCCAGCCTTTCCACGATTTTGCCGAGGGACCCGACTGGTGGAGCCGGGAAAGCTGGCTGGCCACCGTCGCCCAGCTCCCGAAGCTGGGCATGAACTTCGTCGCCCTGCACACCTATCCGCTGGCCGAGCCGACGGTCTGGGTGGGGACGCCGGAGGACGCCGGGGAGGATGGCCGCCCGCGCCGGTCCTACGCGACACAGTACCTCAACACGGGGCGCGATTCCGGCTGGGGTTTCCGCAGCCGGGCCACCTCCTCCTTCTGCTGCGGCGCGGGCATGCTTTTCGAGGACGACCTTTACGGCGCGGACTACCTGCGCGACCTGATGCCGGCGCCCGCCACGGAGGAGGAGAAGAACGAGGTGTTTCACCGGACGGGGGCCGTGCTGCGCGACGCGTTCACCCTGGCGCGCGCCCTCGGGGTGAAGACCTGCGTGGGCACGGAGACGCCCCTGCGGATTCCGCCGTATCTTCTGGCGGAGGCCGTCAACCCGGAGGCCGTCATCCACGCGCGCGGCGGTTCGGTGGCGCGCTACGGCAGCCCCATCGCGGACACGGAGGAGGACCCGGTGTACCAGACGGTCCGGTACAACCTGGACTCCTACCACTTTCGGGTTCCCTCGGGGACGCACCGGGTGACCCTCAAGTTCTGCGAGGTCGCCTATGACACCCCGGGCGCGCGGGTGTTCGACGTGTCCCTGGAGGGAAACAAGGTCATTGAGAAACTGGACATTTTCGCGCGTGTGGGAAAGAACCGGGCGTTTGACGCCGTGTTCGACGCCGTGGAGGTGACGGACGGCTCGCTCGACGTGGTCTTCGGAAAAGTGGTGGAGCTTCCCGCCGTCGCGGGCATCATCGTGGAGGGGCCGGGCACGCTGCTCAAGGTCAACTGCGGCGGGGATGCCTGGCGGGACTACGCGGCGGACCAGGATGTCGCCGTGGACCCCGCCTTCGCCGCGCGGGTGTATGAGGGCGTGTTCACGCGCATCCTGCGCACCCATCCGCTGGACTACTACTGGTTCTGGACCCCGGAGGACTGGACGTGGAGCGGCACCACGCCCGAGGCGGCGGAACGGACGGCGGCGGACCTGGCGGCGGCGCACACCGCGTGGGAGCGGCTGGGGAAGCCCTTCGGCCTCGCCACTTGCGGGTGGGTGCTCGGGCCGCAGTTCGACCGCGCCTGGCTCGACGCGAAGCTCCCCGGGGACTTCGCCATGAGCTGCATCAACCGCGACCTGGGCTTCGAGCCCGTGGACGAGGGATTTTCGAGGATCACCGGGCGGGGCAAGTGGGCCATTCCGTGGATTGAGGACGACCCCGCCATGACCATCCCGCAGTTCTGGGCGGGCCGCATGCGCCGCGACGCGCGGGCGGCGCTGGAACGCGGGTGCGACGGTTTGCTGGGCATCCATTGGCGCACCCGCGTGACCGCCCCGACGGTGGACGCCCTGGCCCGCGCCGCCTGGGATCAGGACTGGCCGGCCGCCCCCGCGCCGGAGGGGGCCCACCGGCTGCGCAACCCCGCCGCGGGGTTTCCGGTGAACACCCTTTACACCCGCGCGGACATTGAGGGCACGGACAATGACCCGGTCTACCAGACGGCCCGGGTGGACGCCGCCCAGTATGTTCTGCCGGTCCCCGCAGGGGAATACACCGTCACGCTGCATTTCTGCGAGACCGTCTTCAACGAGCCCGGTGGCCGGGTGTTTGATGTGGCCCTGCAGGGGCTGAAGGTGGTGGAGGATTTGGACATTCTTCAGGCGGCGGGCGGGATGAACCGCGCGCTGGACCTTTCGTTCGGGGACATCCGGCCGGAGGGCGGCGCTGTGGTGGTCTCCCTGCTGCGCGAGAAAGACTGGCCCTCCCTTTCCGGGATTTCCGTGGAGGGCGAGGCGGGGACCGTGCGGGTCAACTGCGGCGGCGGGGCCTGGGGCACCTTTTCCGCGGACGCGCCCCTGGTCTCCGAAGACCCCGCCACGACGGACTTCTACGCGGGCTGGGCGGCCGCCGAGTTTGGTCCTGGAATCGCCCGCGAGGCGGCGGCCCTCTTTGCCCGCCTCGACGGCTGCACGCCCCGACCCGCCACCTGGGTGACCGGTCCGGGCACCTTTTTCCCCGACCCGCGCCCCTGGGAAATGGTGGCCCACGACTACGCGTTCGTGGATGCCTTCGCGCGGCTGGGGGCCCGCGTGACCGGGGCCGGGCCGATGGACCGCTTCGTCTACTGGCGCAGTTCGCTGGAGTTCCTGCGCGAGGCGGCCCGCATGAACTGCGCCTGGGGCGCGTTCAACCGCGAGATGGAGGCCGCCGCCGCCCTGTCCGACGAGGCGGCGCGCCGCGCCCGGGCGCGCGAAACCGCGCTTCCCGCACGGATCGCCCTGGCGCGGGCGGTGGAGCGGGCCATGACCCGGCTCCTCATGACCGCCTCCACGCCGGGTGAACTGGGCACCATCGCCAACTTCGAGTGCCAGTCCCTGCCGAAGATTCTGCTGGAGCCGGGGGAGAAACTGGCGGCGCTGCTCGGGGGCCCCCTGCCGCCGGAGGCCCATCCCTCCACGGAATGGAACGGGCCCGACCGTCTCTTCCCCCTCGCCGCGCCTGCATGCCGCGCGGCTGCGGACCCCGTGCGCGTCAAGGCGCTGACGCTGGCCGCGCGGCCAGCGCAGGCGGTTTCCGTGTACTGGCGGCCCCTGGGGCGGGGCGACTGGAGGGTGCGCGACATCCCCCGCCGCGCGCGCGGCGTGTTCGAGGGGGAGATTCCCGCGGCGGAGCTGGGGGAGGAGGACGTGGAATACTATCTGGAGGCGCGCACGGCGGACGGGGGAAGCCTGGTCTGGCCGGCCGCCGCGCCGACGCAGCCGCACAGCGTTGTGGTCGGTCCGCAACACGGGGAGTAGAAAATGACGACGGTTTGCCGGATTTTGGGACGGATTGCGGGATCGGAAACTCCGGTCATCGTGGAGGTGGACACCGCCACCGGCAGGGTGGCGGCGGTGCGGGCGGCGCGGCCCGGGTCCGGGGCGGACGCGGGCGGCCCGGAGTGCGTATTCTGCCCGCCCCTGGTGGACGGGCAGGTGAACGGCGCCTTCGGCCTGGACCTCCAGGACGAGGCCCTGCGGCCCGCGGATGTGCTGGAGATTTCCCGCCGCCTTGCCCGCAACGGGGTGGGGTGCTGGCTGCCCACACTGGTCACCGCCCCCCTGGAGGCCATGGAACACCGGTGCCGGGTGATCGCCCAGGCGGCGGCTTTCCAGACCCCGGAGGACGGCGCGCGGATCGGGGGCATTCATCTGGAGGGGCCGTTCATTTCGCCGGAAGACGGCGCGCGGGGCGCCCATCCTGCGGCGCATGTCCGGCCGCCCTCCCCGGCGGACATGCGGCGCCTGCTGCGGGCAGGGGAGGGGAGCGTGCGCTGCGTGACCCTGGCCCCCGAACGGCCCGGGGCGGCGCGGCTCATCCGCCTTCTGGTTTCGGAGGGGGTGGTGGCCTCGCTGGGACATCATCTTGCCGCGCCCGCGGAGGTCTTTGCGGCGGCGGACGCCGGGGCGACCCTCTGCACCCATCTGGGCAACGGGCTCCCGGCGATGATTCCCCGGCATGACAACCCGCTCTGGGCCCAGCTGGCGGACCCGCGTCTGGCGGTTTCGCTCATTCCGGACCTGTTCCACCTGCCGCCCCATGTGCTGGAGGTGGTCTTCCGCGTGAGAGGCCGGCGCGGGACCCTGCTGGTGTCCGACGCCGTGAATCTGGCCGGCATGCCTGCGGGGGACTACGCCCTCTTCGGCCAGCCGGTGGAGAAGCGGCGGGACGGCAAGGTGGCCCTGAAGGGCACCGATTACCTTGCCGGGAGCGGGCTGATGCTGCTGGAGGGGGTGATGCGGGCCGTCCGCCGCACCCGTATTCCGCTGCCCGCCGCGCTGGCCTGCGCGTCCGCCGCGCCCGCGGCCGTCCTCGGCCTGCGGTGTCCCCCATGGCGGCCCGCGCCGGGGCGTCCCGCGCATTTCCTGCTGGTTGACCCGGGGATGGCCGGGAAGGCGCCGACCCCGGAGACCTTCCTGCGCGCCGTCTTTCTGCGGGGAAGGACCGTGACCGCGCCGCGCTGAGGGCGCCCCGGCGGCCCGCAAGACTTGCACTTTGCGCGCCGCGGGCTTATTATTGTGCCGGTTCAGGTGCCTCGGGGCGGTTCCTTTGTTTCGGTGGCGAAACAACAGCGCCGTCCGCGCGGTCCAACACAGACAACAAGAATAGGAGAACCCAGAGCCATGCCCGCGCGAACGAAAATCCTGATAGCGGTCCTCGTCCTGATCGGCCTCGGCGCCGGCGCCTTCGTGGTCTACGACCAGAACATCAAGCGCCAGCAGCGGGAGATTGCGGAGTCGCTGAGCAAGTCCACCGAGCCGGTGGAGAAGGAGCCGGAGGCGCCGAAGGAGCCCACGGTGATCGAGTCGTCCACGAAGGACGCCGCGGGTGCGGTGCCGGTCACGCTGGAAGCCCTGAAGCTGATGCCCGAGGGCAGCCAGATGGCCGTGGGCATTCCGCCGTTCTCCGTGCTCCAGGAGAAGATTGTCCCCGTTGTGCAGCTCGCCTTCAAGGACGACCTGTCCGTCCAGGAGGAGCTGGACCGGTTTATCGTGGAGAAGGCCGACGAGCTGGGCATCCCCTCCGGCGACACCGCGCTGGCCACCTTCTCCGAAATGGGCCTGGACCCCTCGAAGGCGTCCGCGGTTTTCCTGAACACGAAGAAGGCCGCCGAAGTGCTGGGCGAAACGCTTCTTGAGGCGGAGAAGGCGGCCAAGGAGGGCGGCGAGATGCCCGCCCCCGAGCTCAACCCCGAGGATCTGGAGTTTGTCGCCGTGCTGCCCCTGGGCAACAAGGAGCAGGCCCTGTCGCTGCTCTCCGACGCGCTGGGCACCCCGGACACCACCGAGACCGTCGGCGCCGTCGAGGTCAGGCTGCACGAGGGCATGGGCGCCTATTTCACCACGGATGCCGTTCTCGTTCTCGGAAACTCCGCCGAGATGGTCAAGCAGTCCGCCGCCCGCCTTGCCGCCCCGGCCGAGTTCCGCTACGGCACCCCGGCCTGCCCCGCCCGCAGCGCCACCGAGATGGTCATGATGATCTACGCGCGCGACCTCGTGGGCGTCGCGGAGAAGTTGCTCGCTTCCAGCACCGCGACCCAGGATCCCATCACGGGCCCGATAATCGCCTCGCAGCTTGAGCAGCTTAAGAAGATGTTTCCCGCCGAGGGCGTGGAGGATCCGGTCCTCATGACCATGACCGCCGACGCGAAGGGCCTGGAGATGCGGTCCCGGGTGGACATGGCGACGCACCCCGGCCTGGTGGACATGCTGGGCTCCGGCAAGCCGCTGCGCATCACCACCATGCTCCCGGACGACACCTACGCCTTCCTGACCCTCGGCCTGAACGACGAGTTCAAGAGGCATCTCACGGAAACCTACCAGTCCGCGGCGAAGGCCGACCCGCGCCTCGCGCAGGCGGGCACCTATGTGAAGCAGCTCATGTCCATGCTCGGCGACGAGATCGTCCTGGGCGTCTCCGGCCTCGGCGCGGACAGCTTCCCCGGCGTCTACGCGGCCATCGCCGTGAGCAACATCAACACGGCGCAGATACTGCTCTCCCTGGCGGGCCTCCAGCCCGAGACGGAGTACAACGGTGTCCAGATCGGCAAGATCACCCTGCCGGTTCCGGTGCCGCTGTATCAGGCGGGCGCCGAGAACGTGCTCATGCTCTCGAACAGCCTGGACGGGCTGAAGGCGCTGGTGGACCGCGTGAAGGCCGGCCAGCCGAGCAACTTCTTCGCCTCGCAGAAACCGCCGATTGACCCCGAGGTTCCGCGGTACAGCGGGCTCTTCGTGCGCACGGGCATCTATGAGAAGGTGGCGCGGCAGATCATGGCCATCTTCGCCCCGGACACCGTGCCCGCGGAGGTGGACTCCATCATTCTGACGGTCGGCGAGATTGTCCGCGACCTGCGCGCGTTCAACGAGATGAACGGCTCCTGGTACGAGAGCTCCATCAGCCTCACGCTGTACGAGCCCGGCGGCTACGCGGCCGAGGCGGCGGAAGTCCCCGTGGCCGCCCCCGCCCCCGCGCCGGAAACGGCGCCCGAAGCGGCGCCCGAAGCGGCGCCGGCGGCTCCTGAGGCAGCTCCGGAAGCGGCGCCCGAAGCCGCGCCCGAGGCGGCCCCCGAAGCAGCTGCTCCCGAGGCTGCGCCTGCGGCCCCTGAAGCGGCCCCCGAGGCGGCGGCGCCCGAAGCCGCGCCTGCTGCGGAGGGTGACGATGACTGGGATGAGGTGAGTCCCACGACTTCGACCGGAACTGCGGTCATCTGACCATTCCCCAGTAAAACAGTTACCTTCACCCCCGGCGGCCCCGGCCGCCGGGGGTTTTCTTTCTTTCCGCGGGTCCGTGCACCCGGTATTGCCAGGCTCCAGCCCGGCACAGCGCACTCCCATTATTCACGTTGTCCATACTGTCCATAACGTCCATAACGTCCATAACGTCCATGGACACTATGGACGTTATGGACACTATGGACGAAGAGGACCGGGATTCCCGCGTGCGCCACCGTGTTCCCCCGCCGCTCCGCTTTGCATTCTCCCCGCCGGGATTTGCTACACTCTGTACGGCTGTCCGGTGCGTTGCCGGCGCACACCCCAAGCAAGACAAGGAGAACCGAGATGAAGCGCGTTGCATTGACCCTGGCCGTTGTTCTTTTCGCCGCCGTTGTGACCGGCTGCGCGACCACCAAGAAGCCGTCGGACGACGAGATGATCCAGACGACCATCGCCGCGTGGTCCGCAGGCCTGACGGAAAAGAACGTCGAGAAGTTCCTCACCTCCATCTCCGAGGACTTCACGTCCGACCAGGCCGAGGACAAGGCGACGCTCGGCGACTTCATCAAGGACGCCATTGACGCCGGATACCTCGAGGAGGGCGAAGTCACCCTCGCCGACGCCCAGTACACCAAGGAAGGCGAGACCTGCACCGTGTACCCGGTGGACCTGGCCAGCGCGGCCGGCTCCGTCAGCGTCGAGCTGGTCCTGACCAAGAAAGACGGCAACTGGCTGATCACCGGCATGTCGGTGGACGGGCTTTGATCGTCCCCACCGCCGGATTCCGGCGTTGCTAAAGGCATAGACAGGCGGGGCGCGGTCCGGACGCGGTGTCCGGGCCGCGCGCCCTTGTTGGGAAACTTCCCTGCGGGAGACTTGCCCCCATGAAAATCACCGTTGTCGGCACGGGCCACCAGGGCCTTGTCACGGGCACCTGCCTGGCTGAGACCGGGCACCAGGTCGTCTGCATGGACCGGGACGCGGACCGTGTCGCGCGCCTGCGCGCGGGGGACGTGCCCATCCACGAGCCGGGCCTGGAGGAGCTCCTGGTCCGCAACATTGAGGAGGAGCGGCTGTCCTTCACGACGGACCTGCGCCAGGCCGTGGCGGACTGCCTCATGATCTTCCTGTGCGTCGGCACGCCGGTGCGCGAGGACGGCGAGGCGGACATCTCGAACGTGCTGGTGGCGGCGCGCGAGGTCGGGGAGGCCATGTCGGGGTACAAGATCCTCGTGAACAAGACCGCGAGCCCCCCCGGCACGGCGGAGGAGCTGGAGCGGCTGCTGCGGGAGACCAGCGGGCAGCCCTGCGACGTGGTGGCGAACCCCGACTTCATGAAGGAGGGCACCGCCATTGACGACTTCCTGCGCCCCGACCGCGTCATCGTCGGCTGCGAGGACGTCCGGGTCCGCGAGATCATGCGCGAACTGTACAGCCCCTTCGTGCGCACGGGCAAGCCGGTGCTCATGATGGGCCGCCGAAGCGCGGAGATGGCGAAGTACGCCACCAACCTCATGCTTGCCGCCCGCATCTCCCTCATGAACCAGGTGGCCGACATCTGCGAGGCCTGGGACTGCGACATCGCCGAGGTTCGCGAGGCTGTCGGGTCCGACGGCCGCATCGGGCCGACCTTCCTCTTCGCGGGCATCGGCTACGGCGGCGCGGGGCTCCCCCGCGACGTGGCCGCGTGCATGCGCCTCGCCCGCGAGAAGGGCGTGCCCCACGAGCTGGTCGCCGCCGTGAAGGAGGTCAACGACCGCCGCCGCACCCAGTTTGTCGAGCGCATCCGCGCGCACTTCGGCGGCGAGCTTGCCGGGAAAACCTTCGCCGTCTGGGGCGCGAGCTTCAAGCCCCGCACAGACGACCTGCGCGGCGCGCCCGCCCTCACGGTCATGGACGCGCTGCTGGACGGCGGCGCGGCGGTCCGCGTGTACGACCCCGTGGCGGGGGACAAGGTCCACGCCCGCTACGGCGGCCGCGTGAAGGTGGTGCCCAAGTACTACGCCGCCCTCGAGGGGGCCGACGCCCTCGTGATCACGGCGGAGTGGAACGAGTTCCGCCGCCCGGACTACGCCCGCATGGCGGCGCTCATGCGCTCCCCCGTCATCTTCGACGGGCGCAACCTCTACACGCCGTCCGTCATGCGCGAGAACGGCTTCGAGTATTACAGCATCGGCCGGCCCAAGGCCTGAGCGGAAAGGCGCGCCGTGATCGTCTCCCCCGAGTATGTGGGCCGCACCTGCCGCCCCCTGGAGGTCCGCGTCACCCCGCGGCGCGCCATGAACTACGCCGCCGCCGTTGAGGACGACAACCCGCGCTATCTCGATGACACCCAATCCGACGGCCTCCCCGCCCCGCCCATGCTCGCCGTGGCGCTCACCTGGCCCATCTCCGCCCATTTCGCGGAGCACTGGGGGGACACCGGGTTTCCCGCCGAGATTCTCTCCCGTCAGGTCCACTACAGCGAGCACATCGCCTGGGCGCGCCCCCTGCGCGCCGAGGAACTCCTCACGGTCACCGGGCGCGTCGCCGCCATCCTGCCCCACCGCGCGGGCACCCATCTCGTCATCGAGTACACCGCCGCGGACGGGACGGGTGCGGCGGTCTTCACCGAGCGCATCGGCGGGCTCCTGCGCGGCGTGAAATGCGACGGCCCCGGACGCGGCGAGGAGGCCCTGCGCGGCGGCGGCGACGCGCCGGACGACGCCCCGCCCCTGTGGGAGAAGACGCTGCCCGTCCCGCGGCTGGCCGCCCACTGGTACGACGCCGGGGCGGACATCCATTTCCCCATCCACACCTCCCCCGCCTTCGCCCGGTTCGTCGGCCTGCCCGGCATCCTGTACCAGGGCACGGCCACCCTCTCCCGCGCCGTTGCCGCCCTCGTCAACGCCGAGGCCGGCGGCGACCCCGCCCGCGTCCGCGAAGTGTCCTGCCTCTTCACCGCCATGGTCTTCCCCGGCGACGACATCACCCTGCGCCTGCACGCGCGGCGGCCCGCGGACGGCGGGGCAACCCGGCTCGCCTTCACGGTGGAAAACGCCGAGGGCAAGACCGCCCTCCGCGCGGGAAGCCTGCTGATCGGGGGGTGAGCCGAAGACCGCACGCCGAAAACGTCTGACAGGTCCGACAAGTCTGACCTGTCCGACCCGTCCGACCCTCTTGATCGGACCGATCGGTCGGATCCGTCGGATCGGTCGGATTTCTCCCCTCCCGTACCGCGTTGCCACAGGCCTTCGTGCTGGCTATAATCGCCGTGCGGTCCGCAAGGAGCCGCCGGTTCACAACCCCAGTCCTGGAGGGCCCGGTCATGCGGAAGGTGCGTGCTTGGTCGTTGGCGGGTGTGCTTGCGGGAATCTGTGTGTGCGCCGCGATGCCGGCCTTTGCCGCGGAGCCCCTCTCCCTCGCGGGGGAATGGCGGCTCCAACTGGACCCCGAGAACCGGGGGCTGACGGAGAACTGGCCGGCCCGGCCCTTTGCGGAGACGGTGACCCTGCCGGGCTCGCTCGACCAGAACGGCAAGGGCACGCCGGACACGGAGCCGCACCGGTCCTATCTCAGCCGCAAGGTCACCTACACGGGCGCGGCGTGGTACCAGCGTTCCATTGAAATTCCCCAGGACTGGCAGTCCCTGCCCGTCGAGGTCTTTCTGGAGCGCTGCCACTGGGAAACGCGGCTGTGGGTGGACGGCGTGGAGGCCGGCATGCGCGACAGCCTCTGCGCGCCCCATGTGTATCCCCTCCCCCCCCTGACGCCCGGCCCGCACATCCTCTGCCTGCGCGTGGACAATTCGATGAAATACCCCGTGGGGGTCAACGCGCACTCCGTGACGGAGCACACCCAGACCAACTGGAACGGCGTGGTGGGCCGCATGGAGATGCGGACCCTGCCTCCCGTGGAGATCGTCTCCGTGCGCGTGTTCCCCGAGGCGGCCGCCCAACGTGTGCGCGCCGGGGTGGTCCTGCGCAACCTGATGGACCATCCTTTTGACGTGCGGCTGTCCGGCGAGGTGGGCGCGGCGCGCGGACAGGCCCAGGCGCGGGTGGCGCCCAAAAGCGACCAGACCGTCGAACTGGAAGTCCCGCTGGACGGCGCCCCGGCCCTCTGGGATGAGTTTCACCCGAAGCTCCACGAGCTGGTCGTGCGGACCGTGGCCAACCACGGGAGCGCCGCCCGCGAGGACACGCGGCGCGTTTCCTTCGGTTTCCGCGACATCGCGGCGGACGGCATGCAGCTCACCCTTAACGGCAACCCCCATTTCCTGCGCGGCACGCTGGAATGCTGCATCTTCCCGCTCACGGGCTATCCCCCGACGGATGCGGCCTACTGGGACAAGATCATGTCCACCGTGCGGCGCTGGGGGCTGAACCACCTCCGCTTCCATTCGTGGTGCCCGCCGGAGGCGGCCTTCACGGCGGCGGACGCCGCGGGGATCACCTTCCAGGTGGAGACGCCGGTGTGGACCGATCTCGGCAAGTTCCCCGACCTCGACCAATTCATCCGCGACGAGAGCGACCGCATCCTGGAGGCCTACGGCAACCACCCGTCCTTCGCCATGCTCGCCGTGGGCAACGAGCCCAGCGGCCCGGACAAGGAGGTCTTCCTCAACGACATCGTGCCCCACTGGCAGAAGAAGGACCCGCGCCGCCTCTACACCACCTGCTCCGGATGGCCGGAGCTGCCGGTGAGCGACTACCATGTGTTGCCCGAGCGCAACCGCATCCCCTACCGCATCCACGGGCGGCCCGTCGTTCCCTCAACGGACACGGACTACGTCAAGGTGATGGAGGGGGCCACGGGCCCCGTCGTCTCGCATGAGCTGGGCCAGTGGTGCGTCTACCCGAGCTACGAGGAGATCCCGAAGTACACCGGCGCCCTGGAGCCGCGCAATCTCATCGGGTTCCGCGAGAGCCTCCGCCGCAACGGCATGCCGGACCTGGCGGTTCCCTTCTCCCGCGCGTCGGGGCGTCTCCAGCTCCTCATGTACAAGGCCGACATGGAGGCCGTCCTGCGCACGCCGGGCGCGGGGGGCTACCAGCTCCTCGCCCTGCACGACTTCCCCGGACAGGGCAGCGCGCTGGAGGGCTTCCTCGACGCCTTCTGGGACGACAAGGGCGCCGTGTCGGCGGGCGAGTTCCGCCGCTTCACCTGCGAGACCGTGCCCCTGCTGCGCGTCGGCAAGTTCGTCTGGACCGCCGGGGAGACCCTCACCGCCCGCGCCGAGATCGCCCACTTCGGCGAGAAGCCCCTGAAGAACGCGAAACCCGGCTGGATGATCCGCGACGCGCAGGGGCAGGCGGTCGCCGAGGGCGCGTGGGAGCCGCGCGACATTCCCCTGGGCAACGGCACCGCCCTGGGTGACCTGTCCTGGCCGTTGGCGGGCGTCACCGCTCCCGGGCGCTACACGATCTCCGTCGTGCTGGAGGGCACGCCCTACCTGAACCAGTGGAGCGTGTGGGTCTACCCGCCCGCCGCGCCGCAGGAGGCGCCGGAGGGCGTCACCCTCGCCTCCGAGTGGTCCCGCGACGTGGAGAAGAAACTGAAGCGCGGTGGCACGGTCCTCCTGTGCCCGGAGGTCATCGCGCCCATGCGGCGCGTGCGCAGCGCCTTCGAGCCCATCTTCTGGAACACCCAGTGGTTCCCCGGCCAAAACCGCCAGCTTGGCATCCTGTGCGACCCGGCGCACCCCGCCCTCGCCGCGTTCCCCACGGACGGCCACACGGACTGGCAGTGGTGGGAGCTGCTGGACAAGTCGCAGTTCGTCCGGCTGGACGATTTTCCGGAGGGCTTCCTCCCCCTGGTGCAGGGCATTGACGACTGGAACAAGAACCGGAAGCTGGGCGCGGTCTTCGAGGCGAAGGTCGGGAAGGGGCGGCTGCTCGTCTGCACCCTCGACATCGCCAAGGATCTGGACAAGCGCCCCGCCGCCGCCGCCCTGCGGCGCTCCCTGCTGGCCTACGCGGGCTCGGACGCCTTCGCCCCGAAGCACGAGGTGAAGCCGGACGTGTTCCGCCGGGTCTTCGCCCAAGGCACGTCGTCCGTCGTGCGGATCGAGGCCGACAGCGCGGCGTCGGGATTCGCCCCCGAGAACGCCGTGGACGGCGACCCGGACACGATCTGGCACACGCCCTTCTCCGATGAGACGGTGCCCTACCCGCACGAGCTGCGCATCCAGTATGCCCGCGAGATGAAACTGGCGGGGCTCAAGGTGCTGCCCCGGCAGGACGTGGCCAACGCCTACATCGGCCGCTACGAAGTGTACACCGCCCCCGACGGCCGCCACTGGAAAGGCCCCGTCGCCGAGGGCGAATTTCCCGCCGGGAAAGCCCCGCAGACAGTGAAATTCGCCGCCCCGGTGAAAACCTCCTGGATCAAGTTCGTGGCCCTCAGCAGCGCCGCCGGCGACAACTTCGCCGCCGTCGCCGAACTCGAGCCCCTGCCCGCAAAGTAGACGCGGCATCTTGCCGCGTTCTTGACTCCTTTCGTTGACGCGAAGAACGCGGCAAGATGCCGCGTCTACTCGCCTTGCGCATCCCCTCCGTGTTCCGCCCATGCGCCCGCGCGGGGGGATGTGCTATGCTATGGGCCTCGTCCGGAACCCATCCACGTAACCGTTTATGGAGGCGTGTTTTACATGACCGAGCAGACCCCCGGCCAGTATGATTTTTCGGCCATTGAGGCCAAGTGGCAGGCCTACTGGCTCGCCAACAAAACCTTCAAGTCCGAGGTGGACCGGTCCAAGCCGAAGTACTACGTGCTGGACATGTTCCCCTACCCGAGCGGCGCGGGGCTCCACGTCGGCCATCCGGAGGGCTACACGGCCACGGACATCGTCGCCCGCTTCAAGCGGATGAAGGGATTCAACGTGCTGCACCCCATGGGGTGGGACGCCTTCGGCCTGCCTGCGGAGCGCCACGCCATGCGCACGGGCGAGCATCCGGCGGTCATCACGAAGACCAACTGCGACACCTTCCGCAGCCAGATCCGGCGGCTGGGCCTGTCCTACGACTGGGACCGCGAGATTGACACGACGGACCCGAAGTACTACCGGTGGACCCAGTGGATCTTCACGGTCCTCTTCGAGCGCGGGCTGGCCTACGAGGTGGAGGCGCCGGTGAACTGGTGCCCCGCCCTGGGCACCGTGCTGGCGAACGAGGAGGTGAAGGACGGCCGCTACGTCGAGACGGGCGACCCCGTGGAGCGCCGCATGATGCGCCAGTGGATGCTGCGCATCACGGCCTACGCCGAGCGGCTCCTGCGCGACCTCGACACGCTGGACTGGCCCGAGGGCATCAAGGCCATGCAGCGCGAGTGGATCGGCCGCAGCGAGGGCGCGGACGTCAAATTCACCGTCGCGGGCTCCGGCGAGGAGTTCACCGTGTTCACCACGCGCCCCGACACGCTCTTCGGCGCCACCTACTGCGTCCTCGCGCCGGAGCACCCGCTCACGCGCCGGATCACGCGGCCGGAACAGCGCGCCGCCGTGGAGGCGTACATCGGGGCCGCGTCGAAGAAGAGCGCCCAGGACCGCATGCGCGAGGAGAAGGACAAGACCGGCGAATTCACGGGCGCCTATGCCGTGAACCCCGTGAACGGGAAGGAAATCCCCATCTGGACGGCGGACTACGTCCTCGCCGACTACGGCTACGGTGCGATCATGGCGGTGCCCGCCCACGACACGCGGGACTATGAGTTTGCGAAGACCTTCGGCCTGGACATCATCGAGGTGATCTCCGGCGGCGACATCGCGCAGGAGGCCTTCACGGGCGACGGCGTGCTGGTGAACTCCCCGCTCATTGACGGCCTGCGCGTGCCCGACGCCAAGAGGAAGATCACCGCCTGGCTGGAGGAGAGGGGCATCGGCACGGGCACGGTGAACTACAAGCTCCGCGACTGGCTCTTCTCCCGCCAGCGCTACTGGGGCGAGCCCTTCCCCATCATCCGCCGCGAGGACGGCACCATCGCCACGGTTCCCATGACGGACCTGCCCGTCATGCTGCCCGAGCTGGACGAGTATCGCCCCACGGCGGAGGGCGACCCGCCCCTCGCCCGCGCCGCGGACTGGGTCAACACCACGGACCCGGCGACGGGCAGACCCGCCCGCCGCGAGACGAACACCATGCCCCAGTGGGCCGGCTCCTGCTGGTACTTCCTGCGCTTCTGCGACCCGTGCAACGACGACGCGGCGTGGTCCAAGGAGGCCGAGTCCTACTGGATGCCCGTGGACCTCTACATCGGCGGCGCGGAGCACGCCGTGCTCCACCTGCTCTACGCCCGCTTCTGGCACAAGGTCCTCTTCGACGCGGGCCACGTCTCCACCGCCGAGCCCTTCCAGAAGCTCTTCAACCAGGGCATGATCCTCGCCTACTCCTTCCGCGACGGGCTGGGCAAGTACCACTACCCCCACGAGGTGGAGAAGCGCGGCGACGCCGTGGTGCTCAAGGACACCGGCGCCCCGGTCCACTCCCAGATCGAGAAAATGAGCAAGTCGCGCTACAACGTCGTGAACCCCGACGAGGTGGCGAACCAGTACGGCGCCGACTCCATCCGCCTCTATGAGATGTTCATGGGCCCCCTCGACCGCGAGAAGCCCTGGACCGACGAGGGCGTGCAGGGCGTCCACCGCTTCCTGCGCCGCGTCTGGTCCCTCTTCATCGCGGAGGACGGCGGCCTCCACCCGCGCGTTGTCGCGTCCGGCGGCGACCCCGCCCTCGTGAAGGAGCTCCACCGCACCGTCAAGGCCGTCACCCAGAACATCGAGAGCCTCCTGTTCAACACGGCCATCGCGCGCATGATGGAGTTCGTCAACGCCGCGCTCAAGGCCCCCGCCGTGGACCGCGAAGTGCTCGAGGGCTTTGTGCTCGTCCTGTCCCCCTTCGCGCCCCACCTCGCCGAAGAGCTGTGGGAGCGCCTCGGCCACACCGGCACCCTCGCCTACACCCCCTGGCCCGAATGGGACGAGTCCCTCCTGGTCGAGAACGTCATCGAGGTTCCCGTGCAGGTGCAGGGCAAACTCCGCGGCAAAGTAGAAGTCCCCGCCGACGCCGACGCCGCCACCGTCCTCCAGATGGCCAAAGAAGACCCCAAAGTCGCCCCCCACCTCGAAGGCAAGACCATCGTCAAGGAAATCTACATCCCCGGCAAGATGGTCAACCTCGTGGTGAAGTGAGCAGTGGAACGGAACGCCCCAAGATCCCGCCTCCCTGGGATCGCCAAGCTCCAGCTTGGCTTTCCGGGAAACGTGCCATGGACAGGCCCGCGCGGGAAAGACCAAGAGGCCAGGCTAGAGCCTGGCGATCCCAGGGGGCGCGTGGTTTGGGAGCAAGGGGAAGCCGAAGCCGTGGCGGGAACGAGGTTGCTTCAGTCGCTCCGCTCCTTCGCAATGACGTGGGAACACGCGTCACGGCGAGCGATGATCCACCACACCACCGCCGTTCACCGCGTCATTGCGAGGCGGCCGCCCCGGCCGGCGTGGCAATCTCTTGTCGGAAGGGCCGTGGCGGGAACGAGATGGCCGCGCTTCGCTCGCCATGACGCGTTTGTGCAGGGGCATAAGGAAGACCGCCGCTCACCGCGTCATTGCGAGTCGGCCGCCCCGGCCGGCGCGGCAATCTCTTGTCGGAAGACCCTCCGCGCGAGCAGATTGCTTCCCCGCGTGCCAATGGGACAGAATGGACCAAGTACCGCGATTGCGCCTGAGGGACAGGCCGTCACGGTGAAAGGGCCGCATATCCGAAAGGAGGATCGTGTCATGCTCCCCAAGAATCTCAAGGAAGTAACATGGGAACACATTCAGGCGCTGGTTGACAATGAAGTCCCGGAAGACAAGGAGATTGAGTTCAAGCGGGAATTGCCCAAGAAGATACTTAGGGACAAGAGCGCGAGCATGGAAAGCGGAGGAGATGAGGCCAATGCGAAAAATGAATTCTTGGCCGATGTCTCCGCGTTTGCCAATGCCGGCGGTGGACACATTATTTACGGCATCCGCGAAGAGAAAGGGACTGCTTACGAGATTTGTGGACTGGATGCGGACATGAATCTTGATCAGGAAATCAGGCGTTTGCAGGAAATCCTTCGGAACGGTATTGAACCAGAGATATTTGGAATAGAAATAGAAAAAAGGACGAGTTCGAAAGGGGTCATCGTCCTAGTTATTCACATCCCCATGAGTTGGTCTGGTCCGCACTGCGTTAAGGCGAACTCCAGATTCCATGTTCGGGTTGGTAACATGAAACGAGTAATGGGGGTCTCTGAACTCAGGGCCGCGTTTTCCTTGTCGGAGTCAATTGCTGAAAAGATCAGAAAATTTCGGGACGAAAGACTAGGAAGAATCATGGCAAACGAAACGCCTGTTGAACTGAGAAATGGGGCCAAGGTTATCCTTCATGTTGTGCCCATGTCCTTCGGGCTTTCACATTCAGTGATAGATTTGGAGCGGCTGAACATGAGTCCGGAGAAATTCAAAACGCCGATGGGGCACCAAGCAGGAAAACGTTTCAATCTCGATGGATTCTTGGTTATGGGCGGTGCTGAGAATGATCTTGGGTACTGTCAAGTGTATCGTGATGGACGAATAGAGGCGGTCTCCTGTAGTGCATCTGAAGTACCATCACCTTTTCCAAGCCCCAGCTTTGAAATTATGATCATTGACTCACTAAAGAGATACCTAGAGGGATTGGGTCCGTTTTGCGAAGTGTTCCCGGTTGTCGTGATGATGAGTATGATTGGTGTATTCGGATTGCGTATGGAATTCTGGAATGGTGTTTGGTCTGATCAAGAAAAAGCTCTTGACAGAGATGTTCTAGTGTTTCCTGATGTGGTTATCAAAGACAATTCGAGGCCTATCGATATGGAACTCCGCCCCTTGTTCGATGTTCTATGGAACGCATTTGGCCGTTCCCATTGTCCGCATTACACAGAGGAAGGCAGATTCAGACGCCCACAAAACAATTGCCGTTGACCTGCAAGGGGAAGATGTGTGTTGCAACTTTGGCTGAGCCCCCCTCACAGCACCACGCTGGCGGTGTTGCTGGGCACCCCAGCGCCTCCATTGTTCACGGGGGCGACGCGGTATTCAAGCTGTTGGGCGCGGGGCTGGCGGGTGAGGGTGATGCTGGTTTCGAGGGCGACGGCGATCTGGGTCCATTCGGTGAGGGGAGCGTTGGGGGCGGGCTGTTCGCGGCGTTCTACGAGGTAGGCGCAGACGCGGCCGTGGCCTTCGCCAGGGACGGGGGATTTCCAGCCGAGGGCGAGGGTGCCGCCGTCTTCTAGGACGGCGCGGAGGGTGCGCGCATGGCGGGGGGATGCCGGGTCTCCGGAGGAAGAGGGAGGAAACCACCGATGAACCGTGATGAACACCGATGGGCGGGATGGGCCGGGAAGGGAGGCAACGCTGGAAAAGTGTCCGGCCTGTCTTCTTTGTGTTCTTGGTGCCTTCGTGGTGAAAATTCCGGAGAGGTTCACCACAAAGACACAAAGGACATAGAGAAGGCGGTGAAAGTCAAAGCCGTACCGGGAACGAGATGGCTTCGCTTCGCTCGCCATGACGCATGTTTCCCCGTCATTGCGAAGGCGCGCAGCGCCTGAAGCAATCTCGTGCAGGCAAAGCCATGGCGGGAACGAGATGGCCGCGCTTCGCTCGCCATGACGCGCTGTGCCGGGGCCGCGGCGGGAACGAGATGGCTTCGCTTCGCTCGCCATGACGTACTGAGGGGGAGACCATCACAAGACCGCCGCTCACCGCGTCATTGCGAGTCGGTCGCCCCGGCCGACGCGGCAATCTCTTGTCGGAAGAGCTATGGCGGGAACGAGATGGCTTCGCTTCGCTCGCCATGACGTGTTGGCGGCGAGCTCTGACGGGCACGGGAGGGCGCTTTTCGCCCGTCGTGACGTCGTGTTACCCCTGTTCGAGGATCCGGCGGATGACGGCGACCATTTCCGCGCGGGGGACGGTGGTCTGGGTTTCGCGGCCGGCCTGGCGGTACTCCTCGCGGGTGGCGATGTTCTCGCGGACGGCCTTGCCGGCGATGAGGTCTTTGACGGCGACGAGGCCGTTGGCGAGCTCGTCTTCGCCGAGGATGACGGCGACGGGGATCTCGTAGCGGTCGGCGTCGGAGAGCTGGGCGCCCATGTTTTTCTTGTTGCCGAGGTAGGTGACGGTGTTGAGGCCGGCGTCGCGGAGTTCGCGGGCCAGCTTGAACACCTCTTTGCGGGGGACGCGGCCGACGGTGGCGACGCAGACCTGGGCGATGGATTTGGCGCGGTGCGCGACGCCGAGGTGGGTCAGGGCGGCCAGGAGCCGGTCCACGCCGATGGACGCGCCGGTGGCGGGCACTTTCTCCTCGATGAAGCGGGAGCAGAGCTCGTCGTAGCGGCCGCCGCCGCCGACGGAGCCGAACTCGGGCGCGCCGGGCAGGATGATCTCGAAGACCGGGCCGGTGTAGTAGTCGAGGCCGCGTGTGAGGCTGGGGTCGTAGGCCGCCTCGTCCTCGCCGACGCCGAGGGCCTCCAGGTACTCCGCGAGCTCCGTCATCTCGTCGAGTGCCTGGGCGCTCTGCTCGGTGGCGGGCAGGTGGTCGGCGAGGGCCTCCAGCAGCCCGGCGCGCGTGGGCGCGGCCACGGCGACGAAGTCGGAGATCTTGCCAATGAGGGACGGCTCCAGGCCGACGCCGGGGATGGGGTCGCCGGACTCGTCCACGCGCCCCGGCCCCAGCTCCTCGCGCATCTTTTCCGGGCCGATCTTCTGGAGCTTGTCCATGACGCGCAGGACGTGCTTGATCGTCTCCAGGTTCGTGATGCCGTTGCCCTCCAGCAGGGCGTCCACGAGGCGGCGGTTGCTGATGCGGACCTGGAACAGCGCGGGGGCGCCGCCGGCCGCGCCGAGACCCAGGGCGCGGAAGGCGTCGCAGAGCACGGCGATGACCTCGGCGTCCGCCGCCAGCGTGTTCGCCCCGGCGATGTCAATGTCAAACTGGGTGAACTGGCGGAAGCGGCCGGGGCCCGGCTTGTCGGCGCGGAAGACCGGGCCGAGGTGGTAGCGGCGGAAGGGGAGCTTCATCTCGTCGCGGTACTGGCTGATGAGGCGTGCGAAGGGGACGGTGAGGTCGAAGCGCAGCGCGGCGGCCTCGCCCTCCGGCGTCGCCAGCTCGAAAATCTGCTTGTTCGTGTCGCCGCCCGCGGTGCCGGTCAGGATGTCCATGCGCTCCAGGGCGGGTGTGTCCACGGGCAGGAACCCGTAGCGCTCATAGGTGCGGCGGATGGTCTCCACGGCCGCCGACCGCGCGATCATGTCGGCGGGCAGCAGGTCCTGGAAACCCCTGAGGGTCTGGGGCTTGATCTTCTCGTCCATGGTGCCGTGGTGTCCTTCGTTCCGGGGGCGCGCGGGCGCGCCGGGAATCGGGCCCCTATTTCATTTCCTGTCCGCCGGTGACATTGACGGCCTGGCCGGTCATGTAGCCGGAGGCGTCGCTGGCGAGGAAGACCACGACGTTGGTGACGTCGCGGTATTCGCAGGGGCGCTTCATGGGGACCTGGTCAATGTACTTCTGGCGGACCTGCTCCTCGGTGATGCCCTGGTTCTTCGCGTACTGCTTGAAGAGGCTGTTCACCCACAGGGGCGAGTTGAGCAGGTTGCCGGGGCAGACGGCGTTGACGCGCACGCCCAGCTCGGCGAACTCGAGGGCGAGGCTCTGGGTCACGCCGACGCCGCCGAATTTCGCGGCCGCGTAGGCGCTGTTCCGGAAACTGCCCTTCTTCCCGGACTTGGAGTTGATCTGGATGATGGAGCCGCGGCCGCGCGGCACCATGACGCGGGCGGCCTCGCGGGCGCAGAGGAAATAGCCCGTCAGGTCCACGTCAATCACCTTGCGCCACTTGTCGGCGTCGAAGGTGAGGGAGTCGCCCGCGATGAGGATGCCCGCGTTGCAGACCATCACGTCCAGCCGCCCCATGAGCGCCACCGCCGCGTCCACGGCGTCGCGCACGGCGTCGGCGTCCGTGACGTCCACGGCGCGCCCCTCGACGAGGCGCCCGGTGCGCGCGGCGACGTCCGCCGCCGTGGCCTTTGCCTGCTCCAGGTTGATGTCCCACACCACGACGTCGCAGCCCTCTTCGGCGAGGTGCTCCGTGATGGCGGCGCCGAGTCCCTGCGCGCCGCCGGTGACCACGGCCTTGCGGCCCTCGAGTGTGATGCCCTTCATTGCGCGAATTTCTCCAGCAGGGCCGTCTCGGCCGCCACGGTCCAGCCGCCCTCGGGGCTCAGCTTCGCGCCGACCCCGGGCAGTTTCTCTTTCACCTCCTCCAGCGACATCAGCGGGAGTTCGGGGATTTGCGTGTAGATGACGGTCTTGCCGGGGTACTTCGCCTCCTTCACCGCCTTGAGCCCGTGGTGCGCCGCGTTGAGCCCGCCGATGGCGGCCACGCTGCGGTTGGTGTCCAGCTCGCCCGCCTCGGCCAGGGCGAGCACCTTGCGCAGGTCGGAGATGCGCGAACCGCTGCACCCGATGACCTTGACGCCCTGGCAGAGTTTCGAGACGGCCAGGGGGGCCACCGTGCCGACGGCCAGCCCGGCGAAGACGTTCACGAAGCCGCGCGGCGCGGCGAGGTCCACGGCGAAACTGGCCAGGCCGGGCACCGGTGCGAGGACGACCACGTCGCTGTAGCCCTCCGGGCCGCCGAGTTCGACGATTTTTGCGTTCATCTCGTCCTGCGACGCAAAGTCGGCGGGGGACAGCGTCACCAGCTCCACCCCGCGGCGGGCGGCCAGGTCGCCGAAACGCGCCACGATGTGGTTCAGGCGGCCCCGGTCAAGGTCCGTGACCACGACGGTCTTGGAGCCGTCGGCCTTTTCAATGGCCCGCTGGACGTGCATCTGGCCCATGGGGCCGCCCGCGCCGATGAACAGCGAGGTGCCGCCGGGCAGCAGGTCGTTGCGCGCGTTCGCGGCGGCGACCTCCGCCAGCGTGGCGCCGCCGCCCAGAATCCGCTTGGCCTGGTAATGGATGCCGCCGACGTCGAGGGGGGCCTTGCCGTCCTCCTTCGGCGCGCCGAGGAGATAAAGGTTTCCCTTGGGGTTCAGGCGTTTGCCGAGGGCCTCCACCAGCGCGGGGGTGGCGCCCTCCAGCACGATGTCGTCAAAGGTGTCGGCCTCCGCCAGTCCGGCGAGATCTGTGCCGGCGACCCGGGCGTTCGGCAGCTGCGCCTTCAGCGCGCCGGGCGCGTCGGACACGATCAACTGCGCCGCGCCGGTGGGCTCCAGCCGCTCCGTGAGGTCGTAGGACATTTCGACGCAGGCCCAGGGCTCCGCGAGGGCCGCCTGGCTGTACCCGGTGGCGTCCTGCACGGGCAGCAGGTAGCAACCCTCGTCGCCGTCGAGCACGCGCTCGTCCACATAGGCGTATTCGGCGAGGCCGCCGGGGATCATGTAGCCGAAGGCGTCGTTCACGCCCTTGTAATAGATGTCCGCCTGGACGATGAACCGCTGGCCCGGCTGGAACCGGTCCGCCCACTGTTTTCCGGCCTTGACCACCGTGCAGGCGCACTCGTGTCCGAGGACCGTCGGGTCGTTCGCCAGGTCGCGGCCCCGCAGGCGGGGGTGGTTGCCGCCGAGGGCGATGATTTTCATGTCCGACAGGCACAGGCCGAGGGCGTCCACGCGGACCATGACCTCGTTGTCCGCCGGCTCCCGCAGCGGCAGGGGGACGGACTGGCCGTCGCGGCCCACGTTTTCCAGCCCGGCGCCGAAGACCTGCCACGCCCGGTATTCGGCCGGGAGGGGCTTCGCCGCCTGTTTGAATTCGCTCAGTGTCATGGGGTGCGCTCCTTACTTTTCCTGCCCGAGGGTGTTCTGGCGGTATTTTTCGTCCGGGCGGGTGTCAATCCGGCGGATGTCCGCGCCGCTCATGAAGCGCGGGCCGCCGGCGCTGTACGCGCCCAGCAGAATCTTCGACATTTTTTCGGCCATTTCGGTGATGTTCATGACGGCCCTCGCCGTCGCGCCGAGGGCGAACAGCCCGTGGTTCTCCAGCAGCATCGCCTTCGGCAGCACGCCCTCCTCCTCCACATAACGCGCCACCCGCTCCCGCACTTCCCGCGCCAGCACCAGCCCGGGGTCCACATAGGGGACAAAGACGGACTTGTGGCCCATGACCACGATGTGGTCCGGGCAGAGACGGCCCATGGCGGCCTCCCGCGCGTGGATCGAGCACATGAGCGCGTTCGTGGAGACGGGGTGGGTGTGGCCGATGAACCCGTATTCCGGGTAGTGCCGGTAAAGCAGGGCGTGCATCATCGTCTCCACCGACGGCATCCGCTTCTCCGACGGGTCGCACAGCGACCCCCGCAGCGCCGCCGCCACATCCGCGTCCCCCGCGTTCGGGTCTTCCAGAATCGCCGTCGCCCGGGGGATGGAAACCTCCAAAAAGTCCGCCTCCCCCATCGTCGCCAGGCAGGTGCCCGACGCCTTCACATACATCGTTTCCGCGTCAATGCGGGCCGACGTGTTCCCCTCGCCCAGGATGGCAAAGGTGCGCGACGGGTCGCCCAGGCAGTGCGACATGTCCACGAGCTGCTTCAGAACGTCATGCTTGTCCATGGTGTTTTTGCTCCGCAGGGGGTGTTGGAATGCATGGAGTATAGCAAAAGCGCCCCGCGCCGCGCGCCCCGGGGGGAAACGCGGATCACATGGATGGACGGGATGGACGGGATAAGGAAAGCGAATCCTGTGTGTCCATGCCAACCCTTCGCGGCGGCGATCAGGGAAATGAGGGAAGGCAGGGCAGCCGGGACGGTGGCGGGGCGGAGCAGCCCCCGGGCGCCCCCCCGAACCGCCAGGGTCTCGCTGGCCCTGGCATCTGGCCCGGCGCGCGCAGCATGGCGGACCCTTCAGGCGCTTTCCGGGAGGTGAATCTGATGGGACTGTCCCGGAAACAATCATGCCGGACACCCCGGTGCCGCCTGCGGTCATCGGCTTCGGAGCGGGGCGGGGTGCTGGTTGTCAGCAAGATGCGCCTTGCGGTCATGTTCAGTGGAGGGGCATGTTTGTCGCGCGCATCGTCGGGCGAGAAAGACGCGGGGTGGCAGAGGCCAAGCTTGTGCGGGAGGGGGCTGGATGTCGGCGCGTAAGTGGCTGGCGTGTGGAAGGTTAAAAGGGTGCGGAGCCACAACAGGGGAAGGGGAGGGGAGGAAGTGGGGGAAACCTGCTGCGGCTCCGCATAGTATTTAGTGTCATGTCGAGCGGACGTTTACTGCGACCCGCTCCGAACAACACGCATTTTCAACTGTCTGCCGAGGCGACGACTTCTCGTGAAACCCCTCGGCGAATCAACTCCATCCAACTCGCAACTCACTGTCGGGAACGCCCCCCAGGGCTCTTTTCCCCGGCTGCCTTACACCGGAAGTATACCACATGTTTCCGGCCAACGCAAATTCCCTTCCAAGATTTTTTGGGGGGCGGCCGGGTGTGTTACAGTGCCGCGATACCTGCGACCAAGTCCTTGGGAGAACGCCATGGAACGCTGGACGGAAAGCCGCATTGTCTTTGAGGGAAAGATCATCACGGTCCGGACGGGCACGGTGGTGCTGGACGACGGCACCACGGCGTACCGGGAGGTTGTGGAGCATCCAGGGGGCGTGTGTATCCTCCCCTTTACAGGAAGCTCCGTCATTCTGGTGCGCCAGTTCCGCATCGCCCTGAACCGGGACCTACTGGAGGCGCCGGCGGGGAAATTGGAGGGACCAGAGGATCCCCTGCGCCGCGGGCTGATCGAACTGGAGGAGGAGGTCGGCCTGAAGGCCGGGCGCGTGGTGGACGCGGGGAGGGTCTGCGCGACCGTCGGCTTCTGCTCGGAGGTCATCCACCTGTTCCTCGCGTTCGACTTGGAGCAGACCGAGCGGTGCCCGGAGCCGGACGAGCGCATCGAGGTGGTGGAGATTCCCCTGGCCGAGGTCCGCGCGGGACTCCGCGACCACCGTTTTGACGACGCGAAGACCGTGGTGCTGCTCCACCGGCTTTTGGACCATTTGGACAACCTGCATTAGGCTGCCCCTCACGCCTACCGGTGCACCCCCTCCTTGAGGATGGGTTTGATGCGCCAGTGGGCCTCTGGGCCGAAGCGTTTGTGGTTCACCGTTGGGTGCTGCACGGGCTTGTCCCCGTAGACAACGCGCGTGGCCGCCGCCATCAGCATCAGCCCGGCGAGCACGAGGGGCAGGGCCCGCCGCGCCCCCCGCCGCAGGGACCAGGCGTCCGCATCCTCCGCGCCCCCGGGCAGGGGGACGCCCTCCCCCGGCAGCCACAGCACCAGGAAGGTCGCCAGCAGGGCGTTCATGAAGAGGACCCACTCCGTGACCAGCCTCCCCTCGCTGAAATGGACCAGGGCGCGCTCGTGGTTGGCGATGACCATCATCCACAGGAAGGCGATGTAGAGGAGCTGTCCCTTGCCCAGGGAGGAGTGGGGCACAATGTCCAGCCGTCGGCGGAGATGAGCCGCCAGCAGTACCGTCACCATGAGGGCCGCCGACCACCAGACCAGGTTAAACCACGTTGCCGCGCCGAGGGGCACGCCAATGAGCGGGGCCTTCATGATTTCCGGGACGGCGGGGGCCGTTCCCGAGGTCCATTCGTCCACGTTTTTGAAGACATTGAGCCAGCCCACGCCGAAGAGCAGGAAGACCACGGCGAAGACATCGGTCCAGTTTCTGCGCGGGGGCGACGGGTCCGCGAGTCCGGGCGCGCGCGCCGCGAGCACCGCCATGACGGCGGCAATTCCCAGTCCGTGGCAGAAGCCGTGGCCCTGCTCCAGGATGCTGTGCCAGTTGGCGGCATGCCAGTGGGTCCAGGCGGGCGGCGTGCCGCCGGGGGTGAGCTGGCCGTGGCCGGGCAACAGGAGCAGGGACCGCACAAAGGGGACGAGCGCGAAGCCGAAGCCGCCGATGGCCGCGGAGACCGCCCCCGCCCACGCCACGGGCCGAAGGCCCCGGCGCAGGCAGTAGACGGTCATGCCGAGGAACACCCCCGTGATGCCCGCCCAGTCGTCGCTGCGCGGCGGCATCATGCGCAGGCCGCCCCAGCGCTGGAGGGGGATCGTGCCCAGCACGGGCAGAAGAAGGAAGGCCAGCAGCCAGCCCAGGGACATGCACAGCAGCAGGCCGGCGTCGCGCCGAAACTTCCCGAACCTGATGAAATACAGGGTGATGCCCGCAATCAGGCCCACGGCAAGCCCGCCGTGCTGCGGATAGTCCAGCACCACCTGGGGCCAGTTGGTGAGGAACTGCGCGGGGTCGAAAAGCTGGCCGGTTTCCGGGTTGACCGCGTGGAGATCGCCCAGGGGCGCGACCAGCAGCCGTCCCAGCGGCACGGCCATCCCCACGGCGTCGAGCAGGCGCTGCGCCCCCCAGCCCGCCGCCGCGCCGACGGCGGCAAAGGCCGCCAGCAGGTGCGCCTTCGCGAAACGGCGGTCCCACAGGTCAAAGGCGCACACCCCCAGCAGGGCGGCCAGGGCAGGCCGCCAGTCGGCGTCGAGCCAGTAGAGCGGGTTGCGGTGGCGCAGGAAGGTTCCGTCCACGTCCACGGCCAGGGCCTGCTGCGCCCAGGCGCTGAGGGTGTCCTCCAGCAGCGCGTGCGCCCCGATGGGCACCAGCACAAAGAGGAGGGGGACGAAGAAGTCTTCCAGCCGTTTGCGGTCCATGACCGCCGGAAGCGCCGTGCCCGCGCCGCCCATGCCCGCCCAGAGCCCGCCGACGCAGAAGGTGATCAGGAATCCGTAGAGGGCCGTGGGCCAGTGCTCCGATCCGGCGAAGGAGATGCAGTACATGTAGGCGATGGAGCCGCCGAAGGCCCAGCCCAGCCCGCCGAAGAGGGCGAACCACGGGGCGCGGCCCCGCCAGTCCTCCCGCCCCGAGAGCAGGCAGGCGGCCAGGGCGGCCAGCGCCCCGGGGATCATGGCCCCGGCCTCATGGCCGAAATTTCCCCGGATGCCCCATCCGATGGACAGGGACAACGCTACGAGGAGCACGGCCAGCGGGCGGCGTCCGGGCAGGGGCGCGGGGGGTTCGGTTGCCATGGGTGAAGCATTCCTTTCTCCGGAACGGGCGATCCGGGTGAGGGGGTAGTGTACGGGGCATGGGCCGCCGGGTCAAGCACCCGGAAACCAGCCGCGCATCATCGCCGGACAAGCAGGCGAAGACAGAAAGGCCGAATCTCAAGACGCGTTTTCGGCAGAGACGCGCAGCCCGCAAACGGGGAGAACGGGCGGCCATGCCAAGAGGGAAAATGGGATCGCGTGCCTGTCAAATCCAGACCGCACGACAGCCAACGGCGCCGTTTGTCAGGGCAAACGCCGTCTCTCTGGGAGACCGCAGCCAACCTTGGGCGCCCAAGGCAACCGCGCCGCAAACGGGTTGCAGGCGACCGAGCGTCTTCGCATCCGCGCCGGCGTCCACGCGCATTTTTCCTCGTCCTCCCCTCCTCATGAACGGGTGCGGGGTATTGACACTATTCATCATATTCGGTAAAATCACTTAGCCTTGGTGCTGGCGTTCCAACATGGGAGAACAAACCAATGAACAAGAAAGTGTCGGCGGCGATTGCCCTTTTCCTGGGCGGGGCAGTGGTTGTATGCGCGGGATGCATACCCGGCGAACCGCTTGCGGCATTCACGGCAAGCGTGTCACAGGGGCAGGCACCGCTCACGGTGGAGTTCACAGACCGGTCGGCGATTCAAAAGGCCCACACCATCACCGGCTGGCAGTGGGATTTTGGCGACCAGCAGGTTTCGTCGGAGCAAAATCCGGTGCATGCATACGCCGCCCCCGGGACGTATGATGTGTCCCTCACGGTCACGACAAACAAGGGAAAAACCAACACCGCGACCGTACCGGCCTGCATCACTGTGCAGCCCAGCGGGGGGGGCAATGAGGGGGAGGGAGAAGGGGAAGGGGAAGGAGAAGGAGAAGGGGAAGGGGAAGGAGAAGGAGAAGGAGAAGGGGAACCGCCAACATCTGTCTATGTGTGGGGGCTGGGCGACAACTGGGCTGAAGAGGCTCTGGAGTCACAATCCATCGCCGTCTCCGGACCGTTTACAGGCGAAATGAAGCTCAACCGCATGCCCGAATACGATGAAGGCTCCCACGAAGAGCACGAGGCAATCATGTACCTCGCGGCGTTTGCGGCAAACGTTCCGGGAGACCTGCACTTCCTGCGGTATCCCAAGGCGGAGGGCGATACGACCGTTAAGACTTGGCACATGATAGGAAGCCAGTTCCAGATGAGGCTTGTGGGGACGACCAAAGCCCGCGTGACGCCCAAGGACACGGACCCCTCGACCGCCAATCTGGTTCTCGTGGTGGGGTCCCAAGGCGAAATCCCCGAAGGGTACGACCCCCGCCCAGACCTGTATGCATGGCGCAAACTTCCGGGGGCGTGCTGTGACGACAGTGGCGGGGCCCTTTCCACAGAGTTCTGCTGGCTCAATCAGACACAGGGTTTGGAGAACTTCGTCTGGGTTTCCAATGGTGCCAAGACCGGGATTTACGCGAGCATCCACTATCCCGTCGGCCACCAATTCGACTGCCCGTTAGAAAGTCCTGTGAACTACGCGCTGATCACCGTTCCCTCGGAGTCCCCGCCCCAGTGGCATCAGGACCTGGTGAATGATTCCCGGACCGCAAACTGGATCGACCCCCCCTCAGCATGTCCGGCAACCCCTCCGCCAGGTTACGAGTATGAGTATCAGGGCGTGACTGTCGTGGTGGACAAGGTGGCCCGCCTGTGCACCCTGCCCGGACTCAATGACCCTGTCAACCCGAGGGACTACGTGGACGCCCCCACGGACGTCACCTTGCTGCGGTCGACAACCAGAGTGGAGAACTTCGTCTGCACGAAGGACGTCATTGTGGCCCACACTTGGCGCTTGGTCCCCCAATCGGACTAGCTGTATGAGCCCGAACCCTGAAGGCCTGCGACCAGAGTCGTGATCTGCTTGGCCGGACCCGCTCCCATGGGGGCGGGTCCGGTTATTCCATCGGAGGGTTCATTTCCTGCCCCCCGGACCAGGGACTCCTAGGTTGGTGTGCCTGGGGGGCGGCAGGACATGCCTCTCCCGACACACCGTCCGGGGGGTGAAGGTGCCTGCCCACCCATGAGACAGCAGGAGAGGCCGGGGGCGCGGCGGCCGGGCAGTGTGCGGGGCTCTGGGGGCCCATTCAAGAACATTACGCTTGCATTCTGTCAAAAATCTGCTAAAATCCCTCTCAGGGGGTGAGTGTTGCTGAATGTCCGAACGCAACGGGAGCAGGAAAATGTCAGGCATGAAGCGTGTGTGGGCCGTGTTTGGGGCGGTGTGTGTGCTGGCGGCGGGCGCCCTGGCCCAGGGCGCACCGGGACTCGCCCCCGTGAACCCCGCCTTTGAGGCGTGGCAGGCGGGCAAGTCCGCCGGCGGCGGACACGGCTACATCCCGTCCCCCGTGGACTGGTCGCATCTCGCCCCGTACATGGCGGGCAAGGCCGACCCGCCGGCGTCTTACAACCTGCGCGCCCTCGGCTTTGTCACCCCCGTGAAGAGCCAGTCGGTGTGCGGTGCCTGCTGGTCCTTCGCCGCCTGCGGCGCCATGGAGGCGTGGCTCAAGCGCTTCGAGGGCGCCACCTGGGACTTCTCGGAAAACCACATGAAGAACACCCACGGGTTTGACTGGTCCTCCTGCGACGGCGGAAACAACGACATTGCCAACGCCTACCTCACCCGGGGGACCGGGCCGCTGAACGAGGTGGACGACCCGTACAATGCGATGGCGCAGACGCCGCCCGCACCCGGGGCGGCGGTGCAGAAACTGCTCACCCGCTCCCGCGTGTTCTCCCTGGGAACCGGCGGCGACCGCACGGCGGTGCAGAACGCCCTGATGGAGCACGGCGCGCTGTCCATCCCCATGACCTGGAACGATGCGGCCTACGACGACGGCACGGACACGTATTACTACAGCGGTGACGGCCTGCAGCCGGGCGATGGCGGCCACATGGTGACGCTGGTGGGCTGGGACGATGCGAAGGTTGTCCCCGGGGTGGCGGAGCCGGGCGCGTGGTACTGCAAAAACAGCTGGAGCACCGGCTGGGGCGACGGCGGTTACTTTCACATCTCCTACCAGGACACCCAGGCGATTTCCGAGGCCTACGCCTTCACGGACATCGCCGCGCCGACGGCCTACGGCCGCATTTACCAGCATGACCCGCTCGGCATGACCTCGGGCTTCGGGTACACGGGGCTGGGCGTCATTTTCGGGGCGAACGTTTTCACGGCTGCGGAGACGGGCGAAATCGCCGCCGTCGGCACCTATGCCCGCGTTCCGGGCATGCAGCTCCAGATCACGGTGTACCGGGGCGGCTATTCCAACGGCTTCTCCAACCAGGCTGCCACAGTCTCCACCACGGCGGACGACGCCGGATACCTCATCGTCCCCCTGCCGACCCCGGCCGCCTTCACGGCGGGCCAGCTGTTCTCCGTGGTCGTCCGCTACACCGCCGCGGGGTACGACTATCCCCTGCCGGTCGAGATGAATATTTCCGGGTATTCGTCGGCTGCGGCGGCCTCCGCCGGCCAGGGGTATTTCAGCGACAGCGGCGTCATCTACCAGGACATGCACGTTGACGGCTACGCGAACGCCAGCGTCTGCATCAAGGCCTACGCGAAGTCCACGGCGGTGACGCCCGGGGCGGTGATCTACGGCACCTCCAAGGTGGAGTCGGGCGCCCCGCTCACCCTGCGCGCCGTCGCTTCGGGAACGACCGGCGCCGTGTCCTACCAGTGGCGCAAGGGCGCGTCCGACCTCTCCGGCGAGACGGCGTCCACCCTGCACTTCGACGCGGTGAACGACACCCATGCCGGGGTGTACCGGGTGGCCGTCACGGATGCCAGCAAGGCCGTGACCGTCAGCGACCCGTTCATGGTGGAGGTGCTCGCGCCCGGATCGCTGTCCGCGGCGAACGCGGCGGGGCTGGCGCTGATGGTGTCGCTCATGGGGTTGCTGGGGCTGCGCCGCGTGCGGCGCGCGTGACCACCCCCCGGGCCGCCTGAGAACGCCTAGCGGTTGTCCGTGTGGACCGGGCGCCCGTCGCAGAAGACGTGTTTTACCCGCCCGGTCAGCGTGTGGCCGATATAGGGGGAGTTCGCGCTCTTGGAGCCGAAGTCCGCCAGGGTGACGGTCCACTGCTCCTCCGGGTCGAACACGGTGACGTCCGCCGGGCCGTCCGGGCGGAGGCATCCCGCCTCAAGCGAGCAGACCCTCGCGCCGCCGAGGGTCATGAGCTCCACGGCCCGCTCCAGCGTGATGTGCCCCGGTTTCACCAGGTGGGTGACGGTCAGGGCCAGCATGGTCTCCAGCCCGATGATCCCGAAGGGGGCGAGCTGGAACTCCACATCCTTCTCAGCGCGGGTGTGCGGGGCGTGGTCCGTGGCGATGTTGTCCAGGGTGCCGTCCTGGAAGCCCGCGATGATGGCGGCGATGTCCTCCTCCTCGCGGAGGGGGGGGTACATCTTGGCGTGGGTGTTGAATCCCATGGCGGCGGCGGCGGTGAGGCTCCAGTAGTGGGGGGCGGACTCGGCGGTCACGCGCGCGCCGCGCTTTTTGGCGTCGCGGACGATCTGCACGCCGCCCGCGGTGGAGATGTGCTGGATGTGGATGCGGGCGTCCGCCAGCTCGGCCAGGCGGATGTTCCGGTCAATGCGGATCTCCTCGGCCTCGCGGGGGATGCCGCAGACGCCCATGAGCATGGAGTGGCGGCCCTCGTGCATCGTGCCGCCGTCGCTGAGGTCCTCGTCCTGGCAGTGGGCGAGGTAGGGCAGGCCGACCATGCCGGCGTACTCCAGCACGCGCCGCATGACGGCGCTGCTGCGGATGTCGCGCCCGTCGTCCGTGACGGCCACGGCCCCCGCCTCCCTCAGCTCCGCCATCTCCGTCAGCTCCTCGCCTTTCATGCCCTTGGTGGCGCAGGCGGCGGGGCGCACCTTGATGCAGGCGGTCTCCCGCGCGCGCCGGGTCACCAGCTCCACGAGCCCCGCGTTGTCAATCGGCGGGTTCGTGTTGGCCATGGTCACCACGGTGGTCACGCCGCCGCGGGCCGCGGCGCGACTGCCGGAGGCAATGGTCTCCTTCGACTCGAAACCGGGCTCGCGGAAGTGGACCTGGATGTCCACGAGACCGGGGCACACCACGAGGCCGCGCGCGTCGAGGGTCTCGTCGCCGCGCAGGGACTTCCCCATTTCGCGGACGCGGCCGTCGGCGACCAGCACGTCCATCGTCTCGGAGAGGCCGGAGGCCGGGTCCACCACATGTCCGTTTGCGATCACAAGGCTCATGGAAGGGCTCCTTGAAAAAGGCTATCTTGCGGCGCCGCCGCTGTTCGCCAGCAGGTGCATCACGGCCATGCGCACGGCGACGCCGTTGGTCACCTGCTGGAGGATGACGCTGCGCGGGCCGTCGGCGACCTCGGCGGACAGCTCCAGGTCGCGGTTGATGGGGCCGGGGTGCATGACAATGGCGTGGTCGGGGGCGCTCTTCAGGCTCTCCGCGTCAATGCGGAAGAGCTTGATGTACTCGCGGAGGCTGGGGAAGAGCGCCTTGGCCTGGCGCTCCAGCTGGATGCGCAGGGAGTAGACGACATCGGCGTCCTCCAGCGCCTCCTTCAGGCGGTGGGTCACCCCCACGCCGTAGCGTTCCAGCTCGCGCGGCACCAGCGTGCTCGGCCCGCAGACCGTCACCTTCGCGCCGAGTTTCAGCAGCGCGTGGATGTCGCTCCGGGCGACCCGGCTGTGCTCCACATCGCCCACAATCGCCACCTTGATCCCGTCCAGCACCGCGTCGGGGTTGCCCGTGCGGCGGCGGACACTCTCGCGCATGGTGTAGCAGTCGAGCAGCGCCTGGGTCGGGTGCTCGTGGCGGCCGTCGCCCGCGTTGATGATGTGGGACCGGTGGCTGCCCGCCAGCAGGTGGGGCGCGCCGGCGCAGCTGTGGCGGATCACCGTGATGTCCGCCCGCATCGCCTCGATGTTCGCCAGCGTGTCGTGCAGGGTCTCGCCCTTCACGGAGCTGGAGGTGGACGACGCGACGGCCAGCGTGTCCGCGCTCAGCCGCTTGGCCGCCAGCTCGAAGGAGGACCGGGTGCGCGTGCTGGGCTCGTGGAACCACAGCACGACCAGCCGCCCCTGGAGCAGGGGCACCTTCTTGATGCCGCTGGCGCGCTGGGACACGGCGCCGAACTGGGGCGCGGCGTCCAGCACCATCTCGATCTCCTCGCGGGTCAGGTCGGCGATGCCCACGAGGTCCTTGCGTGTCCACACGGCGTGCGTCGTCCCCGCCATGGCGTTCCGCGCTCCTTCCTTAGTCGTTCATTTCCGCCCGCCGTTCCTGCCGCAGCAGCAGGACCGCGTCCTCGTCGTCGGTCTCGCGCAGGCGGACCGAGACCCACTCGTCCGCCCCCGTGGCGATGCTGTAGCCCAGGTAGTCCGCCTGGATCGGCAGCTCGCGCCCCCCCCGGTCCACCAGACAGGCCAGCTGGATGCGCCGGGGCCTGCCATAGTCCATCACCTCGTCCAGGGCGGCGCGGATCGTGCGCCCCGCCGCCAGCACATCGTCCACCAGCAGCACCGTCCGGTCGTCCACCGAAAAGTCGAAATGCGTCTCCCCCTTCAGCAGCGGCACCGCCGCGCCCGTGCGCACGTCGTCCCGGTACATCGTGGTGGCCAGCGAGCCCACGGGCGGCGTTGTGCCGGTGTACTCGCCGATGAGCGCCGCCAGGCGGTCGGCCAGGGGCCGCCCCCGGCGGAGAATGCCCAGCAGCGCCAGCTCTCCGATGTCCGGGTTCGCGTCGCAGATGGCCAGGGCCAGGCTCCGGACCGTCGCCGCCAGGGCGTCCCGGTCCATCAGCACCGTGCTCTCGACCTCAAAGTCCTTGTCCGGCGTCATAGGGGGTGCTCCATACAGAAAAAACGCCTTCCCAGCCCGGGCTGAGAAGGCCGCTTGTCGCGGGCCGGCTGTCGGCGCAACGCTGTGTGCATATTCGCTCCCGTGCGCTCCGCGCACCGGCGTAAATATAGGAAACCGGACCGCCCCGTGTCAACCTGGACCGGGTGGGGGGCCGCCGCGGGGAAGAGGGGTCCGCAGATTGCGCAGATGTTCGCAGATTGGGGGGAAAGAGGGGGAGAAAAGCGGCCGATCGGGAGACCGGCGTGCCCAGGGGGGGGTAACCTTCGGCGGTGCACAGAGCGAAGCTCCTTGGAGTGCGGCAGCTTGCTGCCGCCTTTCTTCGCGCGGGCTTGCCCGCGCGCGGGGTTCCGTGACGAACTTGGGCGGGACGTTTTTCCGAATCTTTCGCGGGCCCCGGTCTGGAAGGCGCAAGCAAGCTTGCGCACTCCAAGGCGCGCGTTGCGCGCGGGGGGCACGGA
>JAAYBR010000064.1 GCA_012730045.1 Candidatus Hydrogenedentota bacterium
ACTCCAAAAGGAGACGCCGCGCGCCCCTCCCGTCTCGCCACGGCTTCGGCTCCCTCCATCGCCCAAACCGCGCGCCCCCTGGGCTCGCCAAGCTCCAGCTTGGCCTCTTGGGTTCTTCCGCGCGGGCCTAGTCGCTCCGTGTTTCCCCGAATGCCAAGGGGAAGCTTGGCGATCCCAGGGGCACGGCCTCTCCAGCGAACCCGATACTTTCTTAGCAGCGAAGCGCGGCAATCTCGTTCCCGCCACGGCTTCGGTTCTCGCGATGTCTTATCCGGCGATTAGGAAGGCGGCAGGCGGCCGCACACCGGCGCAAATCCCTATGCTACGATGGTGCGGGCCGGAGCGCCGGCCGAAAGGAGCTTTCATGGACAGCCATTCCACCCGGGGTTTGTTTGGCCGCCTTGCCGCGGCCGCGGCCGTCGCACTGCTGCTGTCGGGAATGTGCCCCGGCTGCGCGGGAACGGCGCGCGGCGCGCACGGGGCGGACGCGGCCCCCCCGTCTCCCCGGTTTGAGCAGGACCGGTTTGCCGTCGGGTTCTGGGTGGACCCGCCGCTGGACGACCGCGCGGAGGAGCGCTACCAGGAAATCGCCGACGCCCACTTCACGATGATCATCGGGTCCGCCGCCGGGGCCGACCGGAAGGCCCTGGAGCGGCAGCTTGCCCTCTGCCGGAAACACGACCTGAAGGCGGTGGTGTTCGCGTCCGGCATCGCCCCCGGGGAACTCCCGGAGGACCCGGCCTGCTGGGGCTACGCGCTGCGCGACGAGCCGGGGGCCGCGGACTTTCCTGGCCTGCGTGAACAGGTGGACGCCGTGCGCCGGGCGCGGCCGGGCCGGCTGGCGTACATCAACCTGTTCCCCAACTACGCGACGCCGAAGCAGCTGGGCACGCCGACCTATGACGAGCACGTGGCGCGGTTTGTGGCGGAGGTGGGGGTGGACGTGCTCAGCATGGACCACTACCCGGTGTTCAAGCCGGACGGGGACGGCCGCGACGGCTACTGCGAGAACCTGGCCGTGATGCGCAAATACGCGCTTCAGGCGGGCATCCCCTTCTGGAACTTCTTCAACACCATGCCCTACGGCCCGCAGACCGACCCGACGGAGGACCAGCTGCGCTGGCAGATTTACGCCTCCCTTACCTACGGCGCGCGTGGGGTCCTGTACTTCTGCTACTACACCCCCGTCAGCCCCGAGTTTCCCAAGGGCGGCGCCATCATCGCCCGGGACGGGCAGCGGACGCGCCATTACGGGCAGGCCCAGCGGATCAACGCGCAGCTGAAACACCTCGGCCCCGTGCTGATGCGGCTCACGAGCACCGAGGTGCGGCGTGTCACGCCCGGGGACGACCCCGCCGAAGCGCTTAAGGGAACACCCCTCCGCACCATCACCCGCGACGCCGTGGACCCGCCGAACGACTATCTGGTGGGCGCGTTCACGCATGAGGACGGCCGCCGCGCCGTGATGCTGATGAACTACCGGCACGCCCTCACGGCGTGGCCCACCGTGGAGTTCGACGCGCCCGCGGAGCAGGTGACGGAGGTGGACAAGAACGCCGGCGGGGAAATCCCCGTGCGCGACGAAAGCCCGGAAATGCCCGGCATCCAGGTTTCCCTGGACGCGGGCGAGGGCCGCCTTTTCCTGATGCCGCCGCGCTAACCGCGTCCCGGCGGCCGGAATTCCGTTGACAGGACCCCTTCGCGGGTGTAGGATTACGCCGCCGCCTTTGGTGCCGGGGAGTCTCCGGCGGCCGGGGCGGCGGCGACGCCACCCCTGGGAGGATCCCTCCGTGAAGTTCCGCACCCTCACCCTGCTGGTTTGCGCGGCCCTCTGCCTGTCCCTTGCCGGATGCAAGGCCCCCGTTCTCGCGTGGTTCTTCGTGCCGACGCCGGACAGCGTGTTTGGAACCACGATTGAGGCGACCGCCGACGGCGGCTTCCTCATGGGGGGCGGCCATGACTCGTCCTACAACATGTATGCGCTGAAACTCACCGCCGCAGGTGCCAAGGAATGGGACCAGACCTATTCCAACCGCACGCCGGACAGCAACAACGGCGAGCTGTGGAGGCAGGAGGCGCGCGGGGCGCGCCAGACGGCGGACGGCGGGTACATCCTCCTCGGCGCGGGGCATTTCTACCAGGACCAGCTTCCGGATAAGTCCTACCTGCTGGTGAAGACCGACGCAGCGGGCGGCATCGTGTGGTCCAAGGCCTACGCGCCTGTGAACCCCTACGACGCGGGCGGCGACCTGTGCGTGGGCAACAAGCCGGCTGCGCTCCAGGTGACCGCCGACGGCGGCTACGCCGCCTTCGGGGCGTCCTATGTTGGCGGGGTCAGCCTGGCCAGCATCCTCAAGACGGATGCGGCGGGCAATGTGCAGTTCCACAAGGTTATCAACGACCAGTCCCGCGAGGTGGAGGAGCTCATCGAGGCCGGGCAGCAGACGGCGGACGGCGGCTACATCCTCGCGGGCCACGGGTCCGGCGACCACGGCTACGCGGCCGTTCTGATCAAGCTGGACGCCGCGGGGAACCTGGAATGGTCCAAGACCTACCAGGACACCGCGGACGGCTACGGGGCCGAGGCCCACGCCGTCGTGCAAACGGCGGACGGCGGCTATGTCATGGGCGGCGAGCTGATCAACAACATCACCAAGGCGCTCATCCACGGCTGCTGGATGGCCAAGGTTGACGCCAACGGCGACGCCGTGTGGTTCCACCATTATGAAAACGGCGAGACGGTGCAGCTCCCCCACGCCCTCGCGGAGACTCCGCAGGGCGACCTGGTCGCCGCCGGGGCCGACACCCTGGGCAAGCCCCTGCTGTCCAAGCTCACCGCCGGCGGCGCGGTGCTCTGGAACTTCACCGACGAGCGCCTGCCCGGTGCCACCGGCAAGGCCGTCGCCCTCACCGCCGACGGCGGCTGCGCCGTCACGGCCTCCGGCATCTCCGGCGGCACCGTCGTCTTCAAGGTGGCCAACGTCTTCAACGTCGAGTAAGCCCCCATGCGCGCTTTCGGACAGGTTGCCTGGCTGCTGCCTGTGCTGGCGGCGTCCGCCCCCTGCATGGCGGCCCCCGACCGGGCACCCCGCCCGCATCCCGGGATGCGCGTCGCGCTGGTCCAGATGGACGTGGCCGACGGCGACCTGGAGGAGAACATGCGCCGCGCGGAGCAGGGAATCCGTGACGCCGCCGGGAAGGGCGCGGACCTCGTCTGTCTGCCCGAGGCCGTGGATTTCGGCTGGCTCCACCAGCGGGCGCGCGAGGTGGCGCTGCCCGTCCCCGGCCGCTACACCGACTTCCTCGGCGCGCTGGCCCGGGAGCTCCGCGTGTGGGTCTGCGCCGGATGCCTGGAAAAGGACGGCGACAAGACCTACAACGCCGCGGTGCTCATTGACCGCGCCGGGGCCGTTGTCCTCAAGCACCGGAAGATCAGCACCCTGCCCGAGCTCACCGCACACCTCTATGACGCGGGCAGCGCGCGGGACATTAAGACCGCCGACACCGAGTTTGGCCGCGTCGGCCTCACCATCTGCGCCGACAATTTTAACATCGCGCATCCCCTGAAGGCGGCCAAACTCGGGGCCTGGCTGTTGATTGCCCCCCACGGCTTCGCCGAGAAGGAGGAAGACCTCCTCGACAACGGCGTCAGCTTCATCAACCACATCAAGAACGTCGCCGGAAAAACGGGCCTCTGGGTCGTCGCCGCCGACACCGGTCTCTCCCGCGTCGCCGGCGGCGACTGGGCCGGCCACCTCCACAGCGGCTGCTCCACCGTTGCCCGGCCCGACGGAAAAGTCCACGCCGTCGGGCGGTTCATCCAACCGGACCTCGTCCTCTGCGACATCCCCGCCGAGTCCGCCCCGGAGAAGGGGGAATAGCGCCGTCACGGAGCGGGAGGCCGCCGCGGCGGGCCGGTGTGAACCGTGGTATCATTGGCGGAGTCGGGCCGGGAGGAGCCGCCCGGAAGGGGCAAATGGAGAGAGGGTGACACCGTGTTTTTGAGGGTCTTGTCCGCCGTTGCCGGTCCGTGGCGGGCCGGCGCGTTTCTGTCCGTGGCCGCGCTTGCGGCGCTGTTTCAGGCCGCCCCGGCGGCGGACGACGCGCCGCTGGACGTGGGCGACCGTCGGCAGCTTTTCCTCGACGACCGCTTTATCGCCGAAAGCGCGAACATCGTCCTCCGAATGAACCCGGCGCAGAAACTGGGGTTGGTGCTGGACGCGCAGGGGAACCGCCTCCAGGGGCATGTCAGCCGGGTGGTGGAGGACGGGGGGAAAATCCGGCTCTACATCGGCGCGGACGGCCTTGCAGTGTACGAGAGCGACGACGGGGTGCGCTTCGCCAACACGGGGCACACCATCCCGGGCGGCCGTTTTCCCACCCTCTTTCTGGACCCGCACGACGCCGATCCGGCGCGGCGCTACAAGCTCTTCTGGATCGAGTTTGACATGCCCTTCGACCCGGAAAAACACGGCGTCTACGCCGCCCACTCGGCGGACGGGCTGGCCTTCACGCCCGACGGCCGGGTGCTGCCCTATTTCACGGACAACCCGTGCATCGTCTGGTGGGACCCGCGCATCGGGAAGTACGTGGTCTACACGCGCGCGCTGGAGGCGTCCTCCGAGAACCAGCGGCGCGTGGCGCGCATCGAGACGGACGACCCGCTCAAACCCTGGCCGCACACGCGCGCCGCGGAGGACGGCATGTGGCTCACGCCGCGCAACGCGCAGGTGGTGCTGGCGGCGGACGGGGAGGACGACCCGCATTCTGACATCTACTACAACGCCGCCACGCTCTATCCCTGGGCGCAGGACGCGTACCTGATGTTCACGGCGCAGTTCCGGCATTTCCACCCCGACCGCCAGCCCTTCATCCGCCCGCGCACGCCGGGGCAGTGGGAGGACTACGGCCTCCTCGAAATCCAGCTCGCCGTCAGCCGCGACGGCATCGCATGGCGGCGCCCCGACCGCAGCCCCTACTTTCCCATGGGCCAGGCCGACGAGTGGGACCGCTGGTACGCCACCATGGGGCCCGGCATCGCCCGCCGCGGCGGCTGGCTCTACCAGTACTACACCTCCAGTGGGCGCACGCATGACTCCGTGGTCCTCCGGCCCGAGTATGACGGTGTACCGGAGGAGCTGGGCGGGGTGGGCGTTGTCCGGCAGCGGCTTGACGGTTTTTTCTCCGCCGACGCGGACCACACGGGGGGCTGGCTCACCACGCCCGTCCTTCGGTTCACCGGCAACCGTCTCCTGCTGAACGCGGATTCCGGCGGCATGGGGACGGTTTTCGTGGAACTCCGCGGTGCGGACAACGCGCCGCTCCCCGGGTTCACCCTCGCCGACTGCGAGGAGATCGGCGGCAACTTCACCGCGCAGACCGTGTACTGGCGGGGCAGCCCGGACGTGTCCGCCCTGGCGGGCCGGCCCGTCCGGATCCACTTCAAGATGACCCGCGCCAAGCTCTACGCCTTCCAGTTCACCGGGGAGCCCGCCCCGCAGCCGTAATCCCGCCGCCGCGCTCCGGTTGACGCTGACAGCCGCCGGTGATACAGTGCCCCCGGGGGGCGCGCGCCCCCGCAACGCGGCGCAACGGCGGCTGGAGGATCTTCCCATGAGCGTGCGGGCAAACTGGCAGGTCACGTGCGCGGGCGTCGCGCTGCTTTTCGCGGCGGGGCTGGCGGCGGCGGCGCCGCCGGGCGGGGTGTACGACGTGACCGCGCACGGCGCGCTGGGTGACGGCGCGGCGCTGGACACGGCAGCGATCCAGGGGGCCATTGACGCCTGCGCGGCGGCGGGGGGCGGCGTGGTGTCGTTTCCTCCGGGGGCCTATCTGACGGGGACGGTGTACCTGAAGAGCGGGGTCCACCTGCGGGTGGAGCAGGGGGCGACAGTCCTCGGCAGCACGAACCTCGCGGACTACCCCGTGAACACCTGCGCCCACGCCTCGCGGAGCGACGAGTACACCGTGCGCGCCCTAGTCTGGGGCGAGGGGCTGGAGGACGTGGGCATCACGGGGGCGGGCGTCCTCGACGGGCAGGGCGCGGCCTTCCGGGGAAAGACGGCCACGGACGCCGAGGGGAAGGAAGCGTCCCGCGCGCTCACGGCGGCGGGGCGCTACCCGGTCCATCCGCGCTATGCCGTGCGGCCCTACCTCATCCGCCTCATCAGCTGCCGCAACGTGCTGGTGGAGGGGGTGACGATGCGCAACTCGGCCATGTGGATGCAGCACTACCTAGACTGCGACTTCCTCACAGTGCGCGGGATCACGGTGTGGAACCACGTCAGCGGCAACAACGACATGATTGACCTGGACGGCTGCCGGAACGTGGTGGTGTCGGACTGCGTGGGCGACTCGGACGACGACGCCCTCACGCTGAAGAGCACGGGCCCGCGCGCGACGGAGCATGTCGTGGTCACCAACTGCATCCTGCGCTCCCACTGCAACGCCGTCAAGATGGGCACCGAGTCCGCGGGCGGCTTCCGCGACATCGCCATCAGCAACTGCGTCATCCAGCGGTCGCAGTCCAGGCCGTCGGAGGGGGAACAGCTTTCGGGCCGGGTGGACGGCATCTCCGGCATCTCGCTGGAGCTGGTGGACGGCGGCGTCCTGGAGCGCGTGTCCATCTCCAACATCGTCATCGAGGGGACCGCCGCGCCGCTGTTCATGCGCCTGGGCAACCGCGGCAAGACGCCGAAGCCCGGCGACCCGAAGCCCGCCCCGGGCGTGATGCGCGACATCGCCGTCAGCAACATCGTGGCCACCGGCGCGGGCGTGGTCGGCTGCGCCGTCTCGGGCATTCCGGGGCACTGCATCGAGAACGTGAGCCTGTCCAACATCAGCATCCGGTTCCAGGGCGGCGGGAAGACCCGCCCTCTGGCCGACGTGCCCGAGCTGGAGGAGAAATACCCCGAGGCCTTCATGTTCGGCGACCTGCCCGCCTACGGGTTGTTCTTTCGCCATGTGCGCGGCCTCACCGTGCGCGATGTCCGGCTCGGCTTCGACGCCGCCGACCCGCGCCCCGCCATCGTCTGCGACGATGTGGAGGGAATGCGGCTCGACGGGCTCCAGGCCCGGGCGGTGCCCGGCGCGGCGACGCAGGTGCTCCTCCGCGACACGCGGGACCTGCTGGTCACGGGCTGCGTGGCGGACGCCGCGGAGGCCTTCCTCGCCGAAACCGGCGGCTGCGCGGACATCCGCCTCATGAACAACGACACGGGCCGCGCGGGGAAAGAGCGGGTGAAGGCGCGCTGACGGGGGACAGCCCCCCCGCCCGTCCTATTTCAGCGCGGCGATGGCCGCGCGCATGTGGTTCGTGTTGCGCTCGAGCTGGGCCGCGCGCTCCCCGCGGGTTTTGCAGTTACCCACCGACTCGTCCTCCATGCAGAGGGTGCCGGTGTACCCGGCGTCGCGGAGGATCTGCAGCACCTTTACCGTGTCAATGTCCCCCTGCTCCAGCGGGCACGCGTATTCGGCGTACTTCCACCCCGCCTCGCGGATCTGCTCGCGCTGGTCCTCGGGGTAGTTGATGTTCTTGAAGTGCGTGTGTTTGGCGTGGGGCGCGAGCAGCCGCAGGATGCCGTACACCTCGCCGAGGGGGTAGCCCCGCCAGTAGAAGTTGCCCGTGTCCAGCGTCGAGCCCAGGCGCGGCGAGTTCACCTTCGTGTAGATGTTCAGCAGGAAGGCCAGGTTGTTCCCCTGGAACCCGTGGTTCTCGATGCCCAGCGCGACGTTCTTCCCCTCCGTGCGCTTGAGGATCTCCGACAGGTTGTCGGCGAAGAGGTTAACCCGCGTGTCGAAGTCCAGCTCGCGCTCCTGCTTCATGGCCGAGTCAATCCGCACCGCCTGCGCGCCCAGAATGTCCGCGATTTCCACGGCCCGCACGATCCACTGGATGTTGGACTCATGGTCCCCCGCGCTGAAGTCCACCGCCGTGAGCAGGGCGCAGCAGCGGACGCCCAGCGCGTCCAGCTTCGCCCGGTAGGCCTTCGCCTCGTCGTCGCTTTTCACCGACACCCTCTCTGCCGTCTCCAGATCCATCATCGTGTAGTCGCGGTCGAGGTTGCTCTCCACCGTGTCCAGCCCGAGCTGCTTCAGCCCCGCCGCGGGAGAGTCAAAGGTGTTCTTCCCCAGGAACACGTCCCGGATGGACACCTTCCACGCGGGAGCGTCCTGCGCGGCGCAGGGGACGGACAGCAGCGCGGCGGCGCAGAAAACGGCCGCAGCGGACAAAAGCGTCAGGGACTTCATGTGAAACCTCCTTGTTGGATGCGTGGAAAACCCGGAAAACCATGCCACAACCGCGGGGCGGCATACAAGCGCGGCGTTCCGAACCGCCGCCGTCTCGGCGGCCTTGTCTTCGGGCGCACGTCAGACCGTTGCACTTACTGTATGAACTCAGGCTCCGCCGCTTCCGGTCGCCCGCCATTGCGCGGGTGGGGCGGTTGCGCTACAATAGGCGTGCGCGGACGGTGTGCCGCGCGGTGGTGAACCGGGTCCGGCCTGGGGGCGGGCCCTGACAGAAGGACGCGAAGACAACCCTGACGCACGAGATGGAACTGCACAATCAGGAGGAGGCCGTGAGCCTTCTCGGCCAGAACGGCGAGTTGCGCAAGCGGCTGCAGGAGCGCGCGGGGGTGCGCATTGTGGACCGGGGGGCGAAGGTGGTCGTGATCGGGGGGGAGGAGGAGGCCGTGCTGGCGAGCCGGGTGCTGTCCGGGCTGCTGGACGCGGTGCGGTCGGGGCGGGCGCCCACGCTGGCCGATGTGGACTCGGCGGTGGTGGAGGCGCGGGAGGTGGAGGCCCGCCAGCTCGGCGACATGCTCTCCCAGCGGCCGGCGGCGATCCGCGAGGATGTGCACATCCGCCCGCGCACGCGGGGCCAGCGCCGGTATCTGGACGCGATAGACTCCCACGAGGTCACGATGGTCATCGGCCCCGCCGGGACGGGAAAGACCTATCTGGCGATGGCGGCGGCGGTGTCCGCGCTCCTGAGCAAGCAGGTGAAGCGGCTGGTGCTGACGCGCCCGGCGGTGGAGGCGGGGGAGCGGCTGGGTTTCCTGCCCGGCGACCTGGAGCAGAAGGTGAACCCCTACCTGCGCCCGCTGTACGACGCGCTGTACGCCATGGTGGACGTGGACCGGGTCCGGCGGCTCATTGACCAGCAGTGCATCGAGGTGGCGCCCCTGGCGTTCATGCGGGGCCGCACGCTGGACCAGGCCTTTGTCATTCTGGACGAGGCGCAGAACACGACGGCGGACCAGATGCTGATGTTTTTAACGCGGCTGGGGCAGGGTTCCCGCGCGGTGGTCACGGGCGACGTGACGCAGGTGGACCTGCCGCCGGGGATGACCTCCGGGCTGGAGGACGCCTGCCGGGTGCTCACGGGGCTTCCGGGGATCGGCCTCGTCCAGCTCACGAGCCGGGACGTGGTGCGCAACCCGCTGGTCCAGCAGATCATCAAGGCCTATGAGGCCGACGGGGAGCGGACGCTGCACCGCGGCGGACGGACGCGGCGCGAGGGATGAGCGTTTCCACCGGCGAGAACCCCCTTGGAGGGAGGCTGCTGCGGCCCGTTCTGGCACGGATCGCCGGGCGGTTCCGCGCGCGCGGCGTGCGGGCCAACCGGATGCTGCTTGCGGGGGCCTTCCTGGTCTGCGTGGCGTCGCTCACGCGCGAGCCCTCGCCCGACCTGCTGGTCGGCATGGACCTGGAGTCGCCCATCGCCACCCGCGAGGTCCGCGCGGCCTTCTATTATGAGGCGCCGGACATCCAGCTCACGCAGGAGGCGCGGGAGCTGGAGATGGCGAAGGTGCCCGACTATTACCGCGTGGACCCGGAGAAGGTGAACGCGCAGCTGCTGGCCCTGCGCGAGAAGATCGCCCGCCTGCGCGAGGCCCGGGGGGCGGTGCTGGAGGCGCTGCCCCCGGCGGCCGCGCCCCCCGTGTCCGACCAGTCCCCGGCGGCGGCGGAGCGCGCCGCGCGCGCGGTGGCCGTGCGCCTGCGGGAGTCCGGAGACTGGGCCGACATGCCCGACGCGGACCTGCTGGCGCCCTGGCTTTTGCCGGACAAGAACAGCCTCTCGGGCCGCCCCGCCGGCGCGCCGGAAGCCGGCCCGGAGGGGCTTGCCGCGCTGCCGGAGCCCGCCCCGCCCACGTTTTTCGACGCGGACCGCCTGGGCTCCATGGCGCTGGCCGCGCTGGAGGAGGTGCTGAACGCGGGGGTGCGCGGCGCGCAGCTCGCCGAGGCCCAGCGGCAGCGGCGGGTGGTGGTGTGGCGGCAGGAGCGGTCCGGCCCCGACACGCAGGAGGGGGCGGAGGTGGAGTACGGCAACGTGCCCACGGTGGCGGACGCGGTGGAGGCGCTGGGGGCGCGCCTGGTGACGATGGCGAAGCGGGCCACGCAGGAGCAGTCGAACCTCACAGAGGCGGATTACGCCCGGATCCAGGAGGCCGTGATGGCCGTGTGCGGGCCCCTGGTCGCCCCGACGCTGTCGGAGGACATGGTGGCGGCGACGGCGGCGCGCGCCCGGGCGGCGGAGTCGGTGCCGCCGGTGATGAAGGGCGTGGAGGCGGGCGAGATCATCCAGGACCGGGGCAAGCGCTGGACGAAGCAGTCGCGCTCGGATGCGCAGACCTATCTCGGCATCATCCAGCGCGAGGAGCGCCCCCTGCTGCGCGTGGTGAACACGCTTTTCTCCAACATCATCCTCACGCTGATCTCCTTCGCCGCCCTCTACAAGCTGTGCGCCCCCCCCGGCGCCCCGGTTTCCGGGCGCGCGCGGCCGGGCGACGGCCCCCCGCAGTTTGCCGTGGCCCTCACCATGCTGTGCATGGTGCTCGTGATGGGCCGCGTCACCTCCTACTTCGAGCCCTCGGGCTTCGTGCTGCCCGTGGCGGCGGGCGCGATCCTCTGCGCCATTCTCGTCGGCGCGCAGACGGCGGCCTTCTTCAGCGCCGTGGCCGCGGTGCTGGTCTCCGCCCAGTACCAGTACAACTGGCGGCTCATGCTGGTGGCCTGGGCGATGGCCCTGGCCGGCGCGCTCACGGTCCGCCGCGTCCGCAGGCGCGGCGACATGACCGCCGCGTCCCTCGCGGCGATGGCGGCGGGCTTCACCGCCGCCGTGGCCGTCACCCTCTCCACCGAGTCGCTGCTCGCCGAGAGCTTCCTGCGCCGCCTGATGCTCATCCTGCTGAACGGCGGTTTCTGCATGATGGCCGTGCCCGGGCTGCTGTCCCCGCTGGAGCGTTTCTTCGGGCTCACGACGGACATCACGCTGCTGGAGTACTCCGACCTGAACAGTCCGATCCTGGCCGACCTGGCCATGAAGGCCCCGGCCACCTACGCCCACAGCCTGTTTCTCGGCCAGATCGCGGAGCGCGCGGCCGACGCCATCGGGGCCAACGGGCTGCTGGCCCGCGTGTGCGCCTATTACCACGACATCGGCAAGTCGCTCAACGCGGAGAGTTTCACGGAAAACCAGTCGGGGCGCAACGTGCACGACACCCTTTCCCCCGCGGAAAGCGCCGTCGTCATCCGCGACCATGTGGCGCGGGGGGTGGAGATCGCCCGCCGCGCCGGGCTGCCCAGGGTGATCGTGGACGGCATCATCGAGCACCACGGCACCAACCGGATCAGCTTCTTCTATGAGAAGGCGGTGGAGCGGACGGGGGGGGAGAACGTGGACGAGGCGGCGTTCCGGTATCCCGGGCCGCGCCCGCAGCGCCCGGAGACGGCCATCCTCATGATCGGCGACGCGGCCGAGTCCGGGGTGCGCTCGCTCGACGCCCCGACGGAGGCGCAGGTGCTGGCGTTTGTCCGCGGCATCCTCGACTCGCGCAGCCGCGACGGCCAGTTTGACGAGTGCGACCTGACCCTCAAACAGCTCAACACCATCGCGGAGATCACGGCGCGCACGATCATGAGCGCCCTGCACACGCGGATCAAATACCCCACATCGCCGATGATTCCGGCCGCGGGGGCGGCGCGCGCCGCCGCAAAGGAGAAGACCGCATGACACGGGTCACCATCGAGGCCAGAAACACGTCCGGCCGCGCCGGATGCTTCCGGAGCGACGCCCTGCGCCGGCTCAGCGAAAAGGTCCTCGCGGACCAGGGCATGGAGGGGGCGTTCCAGGTGAGCGTGCTTTTCTGCGGCGATGAGTTCATCGCCGGACTCAACCGGGAGTACCGGGGGAAGCGGGGCCCCACGGACGTGCTCTCGTTCGGGCAGGAGGACGGGGCGGCCCCCCCCGACGGCCGGGTGCTCGGCGACATTGTGATCTCGCTGGACATGGTCGCCGCGCGCTGCGCGGGCGACCCGGAGGCCATGCGGGCCGAGGTGCGGCTGCTGTTCTGCCACGGCCTGCTGCACCTGATCGGGCACGACCACGGGACCGCCGCCGAGCGCCGCGCCATGCAGGCGGTCCAGGCGCGCTGTCTCGGCGTGTCCCCCGGCGATGCGTGGCGCGGGGGGAAGGCCGGGTGATGGAAGAGCCAGGGCCCAGACAGGTGTCCCGGAACGGTTTCCGGCGCCTCGGGCGGGGAGCCGCCGCGGCCGCGGCGGGAGTGGCGGGGCTTGCCCTGCTCACGGGGAGCGCCCTGGCCGGCGCGCCGGAAGCCGGCGCCGCGTCGTGGAGCGCCATTTTCACCCCGGGCCGCATGACGGCCATACTGATGCTGGCGGGGATGTCCGGTTTCTTCTCCGCCTCTGAGGCGGCGTTCTTCTCCATCAGCAAGGTGGGCCTGCGCACGATGCGCGAGACCGGGGGCGCCCCGGCCCGGCTGGGGGCGAGGCTCATGGAGCAGCCGGGCGGGCTGCTGGCGACGCTGCTGATCGCGAACAACCTGGTCAACATCCTCATCGGCGTGCTGTTCGGCGGCCCGATGGCGCGGGTGCTGGACCTGTCGCTCGGGTTTTCGCCGACCGCCTCCTACCTGTTGAGCACCTTCTTCACCACCCTTGTGCTGGTCATCTTCTGCGAGGTGCTGCCCAAGGTCATCGGATTCTCCCGCAACACCCTGTTCGCCCAGGCCGCCGCGTTTCCCCTGTACCTGCTCGACCGTTCGATGCGGCCCTTCCGCGACGCCCTCATGCGGTTCACGGCGCTTCTCTTCCGCGTCACGCGGTTCAGCGAGGTGCCCCCCGCCCCCTTCATGACGGACGACGAGTTCAAGTCGCTGCTGGAGGACAGCCGCGCCTCCGGCGTCATCGAGGAGGACGAGCGCCAGATGATCGAGGGGATCATCGAGTTCGGCGACAAGACGGTGCGGGACATCCTGGTGCCCCGGCCGGATGTCATCGCGATTCCCGAGGGCGCCACGGCGGGGGAGGCCCTGGAGATGTTCCGCGAACAGGAGTGCTCCCGCATGCCCGTGTTCCGCGGCGATCTGGACCACATCACCGGGGTGCTCTACGCAAAGGACCTGCTGCCCGTGCTGGACGGTGTCGGGCCGGACGAGCCGGTGGAGCGGCGCGCGCGGCGCGCGCACTTTGTCCCGGAGACGATGGCCCTGGCGGACTTCATGAAATTCTCCCAGCGGTCGCACGCCCACATGGCGATCGTGGTGGACGAGTACGGCGGAACGGAGGGCCTGGTGACCCTTCAGGACGCCATCCGGGAGGTGGTGGGCGACGTGGGCGACGACGACGGGGGGGAGGAGGGCTATTTTGAGGAGGTGGGGGAGGGGCTCTACCGGGTGGACGGCACTTTCTCCCTGGACGAGCTGGAGAAGCTGGCGGGCATCGCCGTGGACGACGAGGAGCACACGACGGTCGCCGGGTTCCTCATGGCCAAGTTTGAGAAGATTCCCGAGACGGGCGACGAGATGGATTACTCCGGCGTGCATTTCCGCATCGAGGAGACCGACGGGAGGCGCGTGACCAGGGTGCTTGTGCGGACCGCCGGGAAGCCGGAACCGGCCGCGAACGAAGAGGGGGACACGCCATGACCGGGGCGGCGGTTCTCGTCATTCTGGCGGCCCTGGTGCTGCTCTCCGCCCTGTTTTCGGGGTTTGAGACGGGGTTCTTCTCCAGCAACCAGATACGCGTGCGGTATCTCGCCGAGAACGAGGGGCAGGAACGCGCCCGCCGCATGATGGCGCACTACGAGCGGCCCGGGCGCCTCATCTCCACCCTGCTGGTCGGCAACAACCTCGTGCTGGTGCTGGCGACGCTCCTGCTCACCGCCGTCCTCGGGGAGACCGGGGCCACCCTGGTGGCCACGCCGCTGTTCATCCTCTTCGGCGAGGTGCTCCCCAAGAGCGTCTTCCGCACGCACCCCACGCGGCTCTCCCTCGCCCTCATGCCGGCCATGCGCTTCTTCGAGCTGGTGCTGCTGCCCGCGGCCCTGCCCGTCGCCTGGTGCTCCGACCGGCTCATGCGGCTGGTCGCCGGGGGCGGCGGCGGCGCGCTCAAGCCCTTCGCCACGGTGGACGAGATGCGCAGCCTGGTGGACGAGGGGATGGACGCGGGTTCCATCGAGCCGGAGGAGCAGGAGATGATCCACTCGGTCATGGACCTGCAGACCCGGCACGCGAAGGACGTCATGGTGCCGCGCATTGACGTGACGGCGGTGCCCGAGACGGTCACCCGGCACGCGCTGCTGGCGGTCCTCACCGCGAGCGGCAAGACGCGCATCCCCGTGTATGCGGGCTCCATGGACAAGATCGTGGGTGTGGCCAACGCCTTCGACCTGCTCACCGACCGGACCCCCGACCGGGAGGACATCGCCCGGTTCCTGCGCCCCGTAATGCACGTCCCCGACACCATGAAGCTCGACGACCTCCTCCAGGCGATGCGCCACGCGCGCCAGCCCCTCGCGGTGGTCATTGACGAGTTCGGCGGCACCGACGGCATCGTCTGCATCGAGGACATCCTGGAGGAGATCTTCGGCGAGATCCACGACGAGCACGACGTGCTGTCCCCCCAGTTCCGCAGGATCGGCCCCGCCGCCTACGTCATAGACGGCCGCATGGACCTGGAGGAGTGCGCCGAGGCCCTCCAGACGGAGCTGGACGACGGCGAGGTGAAGACCGTCGGCGGCTGGGTGACCCATGTCGCCGGGCGCATCCCCGCGCGCGGCGAGGTCATCCGCCACGGCGCGTTCGAGATCACCGTGCTGGAGGGCACCCCCTCCCGCGTGTCCAGCATCCGGCTCGAGGTGAAGGCCCCCCCCGCACCCCCCGAAAGTCCCCCGCGCCCGGCGGGCGGCCCTTCTCCCGGCTGAGGGGGGGGGATAATTGGAGAAAAAATTCTCTATTGTGATATACTCTCCCCCGTCGGCCCGGAAGCCGCGCTGAGCCGCGCGGAACGGAGCCCCGGAACGCCCCCGGCGGGGGCGTCATGCAGGACGAAAACACCATGAAACACCTTGGCATGAAGTGCATCCTCCTTCTGTTCCTGGCGGCCGCGGCCGCCCTGTGCGCCGCCGCCGCGCCGGCGGATGGGGCCCCGTCCGCACCCGCCGCCCCGGCGGCGGCCCCCGACGCGCCCGCACACAAGAGCGCGGCGGACGAGCTGCTGGGCAACCCGATGATCGCCCTGTTTGTCGTGATCGGCGCGGGGATGCTGTTCGGGCGGATCACGGTCTTCGGCGTGAGTTTCGGGAGCAGCGGCGTCATCTTCACCGCCCTGCTGCTGGGCGGCGTCGGCTACGGCATCCCCGGCGGCATCGGCAGCCTGGGCCTGGTGCTGTTCGTCTACTGCATCGGCCTGACGGCCGGCCCCACGTTCTTCCGCGTGTTCAAGCAGGAGGGGGCCAACCTGGCCAAGCTGGGGGCGGCCATCATCGCGGCGGGCGCCGCCGCGACCGTCGTGTGCGCGTGGCTGTTCAAGGTGCCGGTGGACCTGGCCGCGGGCGTGCTTGCGGGCAGCATGACCAGCACGCCGGCCCTGGCGTCGGCCCTCGACGCGCTCAACCACAACCCCAATGTGTCCGTGGGCTACGGCATCGCCTACGTCTACGGCGTGGTGGGGGTGGTCCTTTTCGTGCAGCTGGCGCCCCGCCTGCTCGGGTACAACCTCGACGAGGAGGTGCGCCGCGCCGGGAAGGGCGGAGGCGGCGCGCGCCGCATCGAGCGCGCGGTCATCGAGGTGCTGAACCCCGGCCTCTTCGGCAAGCTCATCAGCGAGAACTCCTTCACCGCCACGCAGCGCTGCCAGATCTCCCGCGTGGGGCGGGGCGACCGCTTTGTGCCCGTCACGCCGGACACGCGCTTCGAGGAGGGCCAGGTACTCATGGCCGTCGGCGAGGACGACCGGCTCCCGGCGCTGGTGGAGTTCATCGGCCGGAAGTCGGACAAGAAGTTCTTCCTCGACATCGAGACCGAGCGTCTGCGGGTGGTCGCCACGTCGCCGCAGGTGCTCGACAAGACCCTGCGCGAGCTGAACCTGCTCAACGCCTTCGGCGTGACCATCACGCGCGTCGAGCGCAACACGGTCGCCCTCGTGCCCCAGGCCGACACAGTGCTCCAGTACGGCGATGTCCTGACCGCCATCGGCGAGCCCAAGGGCCTCCAGGAGTTCTCCGCCTTCGCCGGGCACCGCACCCGCGCCCTCGACGAGACCGACATCATCTCCCTGGCCGTGGGCATCTCCCTCGGCCTGCTCATCGGCATGATCCCCCTCGGGCTCCCCGGCGGCCGCAGCTTCTCCCTCGGGGCGGCGGGCGGCCCGCTCATGGTGGCCCTCGTGCTCGCGCACTTCGGCAGCATCGGCGGCATCCGCGGCCATGTGCCCCGGGCCGCGCGCATGCTCATGACCGAGATGGGCCTCGTCTTCTTCCTCGCCGGCGCGGGCGTGCAGGCCGGCGGCCAGTTCATGGAAGTCCTGCGCCAGCAGGGGCCCTCGCTCCTCGTCATGGGCTTCTTCGTCACCACGGTCCCCATGCTTGTCGGCTACATCGTGGCCAGGCGCTTCCTGCACATGGGCATCCTCGAAACCCTCGGCGCCATCTGCGGTGGCATGACCTGCACCCCCGGCCTCGGCGCCCTCTCCTCCAAGATTGACTCCGACATCCCCGCCATCAGCTACGCCGCCGTCTATCCCGTCGCCTTGATTCTCGTCACCCTCGCGGCGCAGATTGTGGTGCAGGTGCTGCCGGGACTATGATCCCCGGCGCGCCCAACGCCGGAGGGAACGCCTTGGACAGCGTGCTGCGCGGATGCCTGGAGGACTTGGAGCGGCGGATTGACGCCGACGACGAGGAGCGCCTGTTTTCGGAGTGGCGGCGTTTCGCCGATGGCGGGCATCCGGGGGAGGGGTTCGCGCCGCGCCGCGCCAAGCCGGTTCCGCCGGGAACCGCGTGGCCGCGCGTGGGTGTGAACGAGGCCTTTGCGGACCCCGTTGCGATGGCGCTCCAGCAGTTCGGCGGGTGCTCCGACCGGCTGACCGCGGGGGACGGGCTGCTCATGTGCGTCCGGTGCAACTACGGCACCTGCATCCTGCCGTCGCTCTTCGGCGCGGAGCTGTTCCTCATGTCCGAGGAGGCGGACACCCTGCCCGCAAATCGTCCCCTGCCGGAGGACGCGCTGGCGCGCGCGCTGGACGGCGGGGTGCCGGACCCCCGGACGGGGCTGGGCGCGCGCGTGCTCGACACGGCGGCCTTCCTCCGGGAGATCATGGCACCGTACCCGAAGGTGCGCCGGTTTGTGCGCCTGTACCACCCCGACCTGCAGGGTCCGCTGGACGCCGCCGAACTGCTGCGGGGCGGCGCGCTCTTTCTGGAAATGCTGGAGGACCCCGGCCGGGTGGACCGGCTGCTCGGGCTGGTGACGGACGCCTACGCGGGGCTCATGGACGCCTGGGCGGCGCTGGTTCCCTTCGACCCGGCATACAACGTCCACTGGGGCTACCTGCACCGGGGCGCCGTCATGATCCGCGACGACTCCTCCACCAACCTGTCGCCGGAGCTGGTGGAGCGGTTTGTCGCGCCGCACAACGGGCGGCTGCTGGCCCGCTACGGCGGGGGCGCGGCGCATTTCTGCGGCCGGGGCGACCACATTGCGGGCGTGCTGGCGGGGGTGCCGGGGGTGAACGCGCTCAATTCCAGCCAGCCGGAGATGAACGACTTGGGGCGCCTTTTCGCCGCGACGATAGACCGGGGCGTCTGCCTGCTGGGCTTTCCGGAGGCGCTGGCGAAGGAGGCCGCCGCGGCGGGCCGCCCCCTGCGCGGCCGCGTCCATGTCGTGTGACCCCGCCACCAACGGTCATCGCGAGCCCCAGACCGCCCGGGGGTGGGAATGTCGTTGAAGAAAGGCGTGTCAGGCATCAGATGTCGCGGGAGCCCCCGCACGTTCTTGGCGGGTCCGTCTGTTATGTGGAGTGCGGTGGCAGAGCGAAGCGGCGACACCGCTTTGCCCGGGGAGG
>JAAYBR010000065.1 GCA_012730045.1 Candidatus Hydrogenedentota bacterium
ATCACCCCCGAACAGCTTCAGCGGGCGGTCGATGAACTGAACAGCCGGCCAAGGAAGACCCTGAACCACCGAACCCCCGCCGAAGTCTTCCTCCAGGCCCGTGTTGCGTTTCGGGTTTGAACCCGCCGGCGGGCAGCCGTAGGGGCGCTGCTTGCTGCGCCCCCTTCCTGAGTGCGATGCCCGCCGCTCCCGGCGCGGGGGCGCGGCAAGCGGCGCCCCTACGGTTGGACTTCACGGCCTTCCCGCGAACCGGAGAGGGCGCAACCCCCCTTGTCCTGCGGCACACTCCGGGGATAGAATGCCGCGGGGGGGAGCAAACCCATTTCCTGAAAGGCACCGGCGCATGTCCGAGAACAAACGCGATTTTGACAAGGAGGCGGCCGCCTGGGATGACAACCCGGTCCGGGTGAAGCTCGCGGAGGAGCTGGCCCGCGCCCTGTGCGCCGCCGTGCCGCTGACGCCGGACATGCGGGTGCTGGACTTCGGCTGCGGCACGGGGCTGGTGACGCTGCGCGTCGCCCCGCGGGTGGCCTCGGTCACCGGCGCGGACACCTCACAGGGCATGCTGGACGTGCTGACGGCGAAGGCGGCCGCCGCCGGATGGGTCACGGTGTTCCCCTTCCTCATCGGCCCGGACGGGGCCCTGCCGGGGGAGACCTATGACCTGGTCATGAGCAGCATGGCGCTGCACCATGTCGAGGACATCCCCGCCCTGCTCCGCGCGCTCCACGCGCGCCTCGCGCCGGGGGGGCGGCTGTGCGTCATTGATCTGGAGCCCGACGACGGCCAGTTCCACGCCGACCCGGCGGGGGTCTTCCACAACGGCTTTGACCGCGGAGCGCTCCGGAAACAGCTTTCGGCCGCGGGCTTCAAGGGTGTGGCAGGCGCCCGCGTCGCCCGGGTGACCAAGCCGGGCCGGGACGGTGCCCTGCGCACGTTTGCCATCTTTCTCATGACCGGGCGCAGGCGGGCCGGGTCCTGCGCCTGACGCCAGGGCGAAAAAACTCTGTTGACTGGCGGGGCCGGGAATGATAAAATGAATAAAGAGACCAAAACAGCCAGCCGCGTTCGCGAAACCGCCCCGCCGGGGGGAACGCCCACGCGCAACTCGGAGGCGAGGTAGTATCATGGCCGCAAAGACGATTCTTGTGGTGGACGATGAGCCGGATGTCGTGTCGCTCCTGGAGACCACGCTGAAGGCGGAGGGGTTCAACGTCCTGATGGCCTATGACGGCATCGCCGCGCTGGACCTCTGCACGACGGAGCGCCCGGACCTGGTGCTGCTGGACCTCATGATGCCCATGATGAGCGGCTACGAGGTGTGCGAGCAGATCAAGGCAAACCCCCTCACGAAGAACATCCCGGTGCTGTGCATCTCCTCCGCCCACACGCCGGAGGCGCGGGCGCAGTGTTTCCGCGCGGGCGCCGCAGAGCTGCTCAAGAAGCCCTTCTTCCCCGCGGAACTGGTCGCCCAGATCGGGCGGCATCTCAAGGCGGCAGACGACCTGATTTAGTCTGGAGCCTGGAGTCTGGAGTCTGGAGGCTGGAGGCTGGAGGCTGGAGCCTGGAGCCTGGAGCCTGGAGCCTGAAGCCTGGGTGCGGGGGGAGAACCGCCCGGCGCACGCGCCGGGGAAGGAGCCTGTCCCATGAAGAAACTCCCCGCCTTTTGTCTCGCGGCGTGTCTGCTGGTTTCCCTGGGCGCGGCGGCGGAAGCGCCCCTCTACGCCCCGCCCCCGGAGGGGGGGGACTCCCTCTGGGCGAGCTTTGAGAACCCCGGCATGAAAAAGGGCGCGGGTGCCATGAGCAACCGCGGCGGCAAGGGCGCGGCCTTTCGTCCCGTGGCGGCGGGCGAGACGGTGACCCTGCTGGAAACCGCCGGTCCGGGCACGCTCCGGCGGATGTGGATGACCCTGGCGACGCGCACGCCGGAGGCCCTGCGCGCGTATGTGCTGCGCATGTACTGGGACGGGGCGGCGACCCCGGCGGTGGAGGCGCCCCTGGGCGACTTCTTCTGCGCGGTCCTGGGGCGCATGGAACCCCTGGAAAACGACTACTTCAGCAGCCCCGAGGGCCGCTCGCTGGTCTGCACGGTCCCCATGCCCTTCCGCGCGGGCGCAAAGGTCACCTTCTCCAATGAGTCCGGCGAGGACCTTCCCCAGCTCTTCTACGACATCAACTGCACCCTGGGCGACGCGCACCCGGAGGGCACGCTCTACTTCCACGCCGCGTGGCGGCGGGAAAACCGCACGCAGCTCGGCCGCGACTTTGAGATCCTGCCGAAGGTGGAGGGGCGGGGGCGCTTTCTCGGCGCGCACATCGGCGTGGTGGGCAACCCCTCCTATTCCGGCTGGTTCGGCGAGGGCGAGGTGAAAATGTACGTGGACGGCGACACAGAATGGCCCACCATCGCGGGCACGGGCACGGAGGATTACATCGGCACGGCCTATGGCCAGAAGGAGTTCATCGGGCGGCAGTCGGGGTGCCTCGTGTCGGACGACCAGCGCCGGGTTTGGACCTTTTACAGGTACCATGGCCCCGATCCTGTATACTTCCACCGGGATATCCGCGTCACCCTCCAGCAGATGGGCGGCGCGGACAAGGTCCAGGTGCTGAAGATGGTCGAGCAGGGCGCCGAGCTGAGGCCCGTCACCATCGAGGGCGCGCCCCTCCTGGAGGGCGACGCGCCCCTGCCGCTGGATGACCCCTCGCTCCCCGCCACGGGGTGGACGAATTTTTTCCGCCGTGACGATGTGTGCGCCGCGGCATTGTTCTATTTGGACCGGCCCGAAAACGGGCTTCCGCGCCTCGCGCCCGCGGCGGAGCGCACGGCGGCCCTGCCGCCGGTGAAGTGACCCGAACCCGCAGGAATCTCCCATGTTCTGGACAAACAGCCAAGACGCGGCCATGGTCGCCTTTTTGCGCGACGCGGCCCGGCTGGCGCGGATGGTGCGCGACGAGCTCGCCCCCGCCTCGCTGACCAAGGAGGACCGGTCTCCGGTGACGGTGGCCGACTTCTCGGTGCAGGCGCTGGCGGGGATGCGCCTCGGCGCGGCCTATCCCGGCGTGCCCATCGTGGGCGAGGAGAGCAGCGCCCTGCTGAAGGGCCCCGGCGGCGCGGAATCCCTCAGGCAGGTCGTCGGCTATGTGCGGCGCTTTCAGGAGCGGGCGACGTCCAGGCAGGTGTGCGACTGGATAGACCGCGGCGGCGGCAGCCCCTGCGGAAAGTTCTGGGTTCTCGACCCCGTGGACGGCACCAAGGGCTTCCTCCGGGGCGGGCAGTACGCCGTCTCCCTCGGACTCATCGAGGACGGCGTGGTCACCCTGGGCGGCCTCGCCTGCCCGGCCCTCGGCCTCGACGGCGAGCCGGGCAACGGCGTCATCGCCGTGGCCCGACGGGGCAGGGGCGCCGTCATCGTCCCGCTGGACGCGCCGGAATTCTGCCGCCCCATCCGCGTGTCGCCCTGCGCCGACCCGCGCCGCGCCGTGCTCCTGCGCTCCTTCGAGTCGGGCCACACCAACGTGGACCGCACCGAGGCCGTCATCCGCCACCTCGGCATGAAGGCCCCCGCCGTGCCCATGGACAGCCAGACAAAATACGCCATGCTCGCAGCGGGCTACGGCGACCTCATCCTGCGCATGCCCTCGCCGGAGGCCCCCGACTACCGCGAGAAGATCTGGGACCACGCCGGCGGAGTCGTCGTGCTGGAGGAGGCCGGCGGCCGCGTCACCGACATCGAGGGCAACCCCTACGACTTCACCCGGGGCCGCCGCCTGGAGGGGAACGTGGGCCTCCTCGCCTCGAACGGCGCCCTGCACGCCGCCGCCCTGGAGGCCATCCGCCGCACGGCGGATTCCGGGTAGCGCGCCCGCGGGCGGAGAAGGAGTCCGTCATGGAAAACGAAACCCGTGTCCCCCGCCGCCGGTTCATCCAGGCCGCCGCCGCGGCCATGCCTGCGGCCGCCGCCCTCTCCTCCTGCGCCACCGCGCGCCCGCGCGTGGCGGCCCCAAGCGGCACCATCACGCTGGGCGTCATCGGCGCGGGCCCCCGCTGCCGCCACGTGCTGCCCCAGATGCTGACCCATCCCGACGTGCGCTGCGTGGCCGTGGCCGATGTGCGGCGGGACCGGCGGAACTCCGCCAAGGCCTTTGTGGACAAGACCCACGGCGCAAAGGACTGCGCCGTCTACCGCGACTTCCGCGAACTGCTCGCGCGCGGCGACATTGACGCCGTCCTCATCGCCACCGGCGACCGGTGGCACGCCCCGGCCTCCATCCTCGCGGCGGAGGCGGGCAAGGATGTGTACAGCGAGAAGCCCTGCGGGCTGACCATCGCCAACTGCCAGGCGCTGGCCGACACCATGCGGCGCACGGGCCGCGTCTTCCAGGCGGGCACCCAGCGGCGCAGCGTGGCCAATTTCCAGAAGGCCGTGGAGCTCGCGCATTCCGGAAAACTCGGCCGTATCCACACGCTCCACGCCACCGCCTACGTCCCCGAGATCAAGACCGCCTGGCTGCCCGGCGGGCCCACACCCGCCCCGGACGACGTGGACTGGAACCTCTGGCTCGGACCCGCGCCGTGGCGGCCCTACAACCCCGAATATCTCAACGGCGGCTGGCGCGCCCACTGGGATTTCGAGTCGGGCGCGCGCCTGCTCGACTGGGGCGCCCACACCGTGGACCTCTGCCAGTGGGCCAACCGCGCCGACGGCACGGTGCCGCTGTCCTATGAACCCGATGAGACGGGCATCACGGCGCGGTACGCCAACGGCGTCACCCTGCGCCTCCACTTCCTGAAGACGCCCTTCGAGGAGCGCCCGGGATGGATTCAGGCGCTGGGCACCTGCCCCGTGCGCTTCGAGGGCGACGAGGGATGGGTGGAGGTGGGCGACAGCGGCGGCATCGAGCTGTCCTCCGACGCGCTGAAAACGGAGCTTGCCGGCCTGCCGAAGGTCGAAAACGGCATAGACGTCCTCGCCCACACCCGGAACTTTCTCGACTGCGTGAAATCGCGCGGCGCAACGGCGGCCAACCCCGGGGTCATGCGCCGCTCCCACATCGCCTGCCACGCCGCCGCCCTCTCCTGGATCCTCGGCCGAAAACTGGAGATGGACCCCAAAACCGAGACCTTCCTCCGCGACGACGAGGCCAACCGCCTGCGCACCCGCCCCGAGCGCGACTGGACGGTGTAGCGGGGGGGGCTTGGCGGTCAGGATGACCGGGCGGGCCCGTTGGCGGCTGCCGGAGAATGCCGTCCAAAATGCGCGCGCCGCCCTGGTGGACAGGGCGCAGCTGTGGCGCCGCAGATTGAAACCCTTCCCGGCGGTGCGCTATCGTACACCCCCGCATCCGCGGCGGCGGGCCCTTAGCTCAGTTGGTTAGAGCAGGTGACTCATAATCACTTGGTCGCAGGTTCGAGTCCTGCAGGGCCCACCATTCTTTTTTCCGGTTTGGGGACACGCTCCGGCTGGTTCTGTTGTCACCGGAAAGAAAGGGGATTCAGGGCGCACCGCTCCGCTCCCAGCGGCAGGCCGCCTCCGCCATCCGGTGGATGAGCTTGATCGCGGCAAGCAGCCACATCCCCGCGCACCCGTCCCGTTCATCAGATGCCCCGGCCATTACCATCCCGAGAAGACCCCACCAGTCAACGCGGGAAAGATACTCCCTCCAAGGAAATCGAACCGCTCTCCACTGTGTCCCCGCGCAGTCCGGGCACCCCGCCGCAATCCACGCCGTCAAGTCCGCGTGACGCCACCGCACCAGCCGCCCCAGCGTCACCGGCGCGGGCATCCGCCCCGCATCCCGGAACCGCCACACGCCGCGCTCCGAAATCCCCAGCAGGCCCGCCACCGCCACCACGTCCAAAAGTCTGTTGTCTTCCATCGTCTTTCACCTTTCAGTTTGCCGACCGCCTTGCTACGCCCGGCAGGCGAAAGATGCCACGATTGCGTATCGCGCTATGCGCCCGGAATGCACCCAAAATGCGCCCAAAATGCAGGAACGCACCGCAACAAAAGGTCGCAGTGCGTTCTTGTATTGTCTGGACTGGGGTATCAGGATGCCGCTGTCTTCTTCAACCTTTTTTACCCCCGCGCTTTTTGGGCGCATTTTGGACGCGGGGCTTTTCGATATACCCTGCATTGTTCCCCCACCACCTCCGCGCGGCGCGCACCTTGGAGGGGGTTATTATGTCCAGGGCGAAATCCTCTTGCTCAGTGTTGAGTATGCGGGCTATCTCAGCGTCCCCAAGTCCTTTGTCGAAGTACGGCTTGACCTGCTGCTTGAATTCCCAGTCCTTTACCTTCCCCCCATCAATTGCGCGTTTCCGCCCTTGTATGGGTTTCGGCGCGTCCACAACAGGGACCGCCGGTTTCCAGGGGCCGCGTCCGGCTTCGATAATTTCCGCCGTGAAAACAGGCTTCCATCCGTCTTCCGGTTCCGGCCAGGTGTCATTCAAACGGCTGACCCATTCGGCGGCACCATCGGGGCCGTAGCCGTTGTCCTGAATGCCGCTTTCCCGGTGGCCGCGCAAACCGAGTTCTTCCCGCAGGTAGTCCCGCAACGCCACGGGGAGCATGAGCCAGAGTTCTTCATGCCGGGCATAGAATTCCCCCAGTTCCCGAAGGGAGACCGTCCCGCGTTCGCCGCCCCAGTTGGCTTCCTTCGGGCACTCCGCCCTAATCCACTTTTCCACCAGGTAATGCGGATTCCTTTCCTTCTTCCTCTCCCCGGCGAACGCAACGCCCCTCGGCAAAGGGGGAAGTTTGGCATGGTGACTCGTTTCCAGCATCCACGCGTGGATTAGTTCCATGTCTGCCTTCGAAATGAACCGCCTTCCCCCGTCTCGGAAAACCGTGATTGTCTTGGGCTGCATCTCGCACAATGCGCCATGCGAAGCGTTTTCGCGTGGTTTCTTTTCCGTGGCCACGGGAGGAAGGCCCTGTCCGCCGCTTTGCAGGTGTTCCGCCAGAGACAAGACTTCCGTTTTCCCCTTGTGCCGCAGGTCTTCCGCAATGGCAATCATCTCGTCGGTTATAGGGTACAGTTCACAGGCGCGCAGATAACCTTCCTGTGTCAAGTGCCCCTTGCCTGTTGCGGCGTCTGTGTTCCTGCAAATCCACCGGACAAGGTCATCCGGTCCCCAGTTCGGCGGAAGCGGTACTTCCGACGGTGCCCCGAAAGTATTCTGAATCCGCGACACTATCCGGGGAATTTCGGGGGCGGTGGTGAGATACCGCGCCACCGCTTCGCGCTGTTCATCTGTCAAGGAATCCTCCCCTTGCCCCTGTGGATTTCCAAGCGAATCAAACCCCAGTAATCCGTGTTCCTTCGCCCACGATTTCAGGCGGTCATGTTGAAGGTGGCGCTCTTTCATCGTCTTGGGTGTCGTTTTCACACCTTTCGCGCGGGCGTTCAGGGGGAAGATGTCCCGTGTCAGAAACGCATCTCTCCAAACATCTGGCAGGCTCTCCCAAAGGAAAGGTAGGGGGGAAGATGCGAAGAATTCGCCCAGGTGTTGCAGCCGCACCGCCGGTTGACCGTTCACAGACTCCGCTGCTGGGAAACGTGTGACTTCCCGCGTGAATAGATTCGGAACGCCCGTTGTGGTGACAAGGCCCCCCTTTGGTATCTTCCCGCGAACCTGTGCCGCGCGTATCAACGCCCCTATTTGTTCGGGTGTCGCTTTGCCTTCCCCCGCATCCCTCATTACCACAAGCGCGTCACGAAACAGCCCCAACGCGATTTTCCAGGGGACATATTCACCCCCCCGAACGGTAAAGACAGCCCTCTCGCCCTGCTTCCCTTCGGATGAACCGTTCCCCATGCTGTGCCCTTTCGGTTCGCCCGGCGGGGCACCAGAAAAGGGCACTCCCCCGGCCCCCGCCGGACGTTCAAACCGGGGCCGTCACCCCGGCAAGAAGAAACTACCACACGGCCCGCCTTTGGTCAACCTGCGGACGCTGTCTCCTGCCGGTTTCAGTCAGGCGGCGTCACCATGCCGCAGGGCGTTTTCGAGTTTGAACGCCGTATCTAGAGAGGAGCCTCGGGAACATGTGCGCCGAGCCGTCTATGCTTGGGAGAAGATATCCCCGGTGCCTCCCGGCAACCAGGACAATCGCACTACAAGGCCCCTCGAGAAATGTCCGCGAGCGGCATGAACGTCCCCAGGTGATGCGGATCTGCCTTTCTTGTCCCAACGGGACATCCGCATATAGCCCAGGCCAGGCCGCCGCCCCCGAAGGGCCGGGCCTGCCCTGGGTTACACGTCCCAAAGCACTTCCTGAAAGGGCATCCGAAATGTGCGCGCCGGGAAGAAGACCAGGCAGGCGGGACGCCTGCGTCACGAAGAAGACCTGCGGGGCGCGGTTCCGATAGGGTAGGGAGAGCCGGTTACCCGGCCCCCCCCCTCCCTCCGAACCGTGCGTGCGGATCTCCCGCACACGGCTCTCCGGTTGATGGTCTTACCCCAGAGGGGACTGAACGGCCTGTGCATGGGCCGTTGTCAGGCAGAACAACCCATGTTCGGCAAAGCAGGCGTTTTGCGCGCCTCCTTTCACCCCCGAATCGGGGGCCGTCAGCATCCGGGCCGTCTGCACCAATGGTTCGATCCACGCCCACCGGGAGTGGACCTCTCCGCCTTGTTTAGGGCATTTTTTTGGTTGAAATGCCGTATCGAAAGGAAGACGGCGGGGACGGACTTCGAGGTGGCACGGGCTTCCAGCCCGTGTCTTGGGTCATGGCTGCAGCCCAAGACACACGGGCTGGAAGCCCGTGCCACCTCGG
>JAAYBR010000066.1 GCA_012730045.1 Candidatus Hydrogenedentota bacterium
CGCGACGTGGACCAGCCCCGCAACCTTGCCAAGAGCGTGACGGTGGAGTAAGGGTTCTCCCCTGCGCGCCCAACGGCGCGCGGACTCCATACACGGCGCGCCGGAGCGGAATCCCCGCTCCGGCGCGCTCGCGTTAAGCCGGGGCTTACGGGCAGGACACGGACCCGCACGGACGGACACGGACGGGCACGGACGAAAAAGAGGAGATGCGTGCGCGGCGCGGGCCGTTACGGTTCTCCGTTTTTGCGGCGGGCCTGGCGTTTGCGGTGGAGGCGCTCGGTGAATCCGCCCTCCCGCTCAAACGCGTCGGCCTGCGCGGCAAGCTGCCGGTCGAGCAGGTGTCCGCAGAGGTTGATCAGGGAGAGCGCCGCGTTTGCCGCAAGCTGCGCCGAAGAGGGGGGAGACTCCCCTGAAAGGGTTTGCGCGCGCTCCTCCCTTACCCAGGCTTGAACGTCCTTCAGGGATTCACAACGACGCTCCCGGAAGCGCTTCAGCGGGGGGTGTGCCGGCGGCCATGCCTCCAGGCCGTTGTGCCGCAGGTAGTCCTCGTAGTCCAGGAACAGCTCCTCCAGACTGGCCCGCGCCACGCTGGTGAGTTTCATCTCCGTCCTTCGCGAGGTCCCCGAGGCCTGGCTGCCTTCGGCGATGTTCTGGACCCCTGAGCGGGCCGCCTGGACCATCTGGTCGCGCGTGCGGCTGCGCCGGTCCACATACCGGTCGCAAAACCTGACCGTGACATCGTAGACCAGCCGGGCAAGCTGGAACGTCTTGAGCTGCCGGTATCCCCCATGCCTGGGAATCAGCGGGTCGTCGTCTTCCATCGTCTCCCTCCCTTCTGTCTCTCGGCTTCTCTTCTTCCCCATGTCCGTGTCCGTCCGTGCGCTTCAGGGCCGCAGCACTGACCACATCTCCCCCGGCAGGTTCCTCAGCACCGCGAAAACCGCCGCCGCGGCCACGAACCCGAGCAGCACCGCCCCCGTCAGCCGCGCGGGCCGGGGGCGGGCCCAGCCGAGCCGCTCCAGCACCCACCGCGCGTAGACCGCCGCCCCGAGCGGCAGGATCACGGCCACGGCGAACCCATTGGCGCGCAGGGCGGCCGCGAACTCGCCGTGGAGCAGCAGGTGCGCCGCGCGCTGCCCGCCGCAGCCGGGGCACAGCAGGCCGGTGAACCGGTGAAACACGCAGGGCAGATACCCATGCGCGGTGGCGGGGTCGGCGAAATAAAGGAACAGCGCCGCCGCCCCCAGCACGGCGGCGGACACGGCGACCTCCAGCCGCCCCCGGGGCGGGCGGTCTGTCCGGGGGGCCTTGGCGGCCGCGTCATGCTGTCGGGACGTGTCAGACATGGGGGCATTATCCCAGATGGCGGCATCCGCGCGCCCGCGCGGCGGTTGTCTTTTCCGCCCGCCCGTGCTATGGTGTGTGCGCGGGGCGGCGGGGTCCCGCCAACGTGTCCGGAGGGAAACACCATGGCCGCGGTTAATGTGTCCTTTGATCCGTTCAGTCTCGCGTCGAGGGCGTGGGACATCTTTAAGGGGAACGTCGGCCCGCTGCTGGGCGGCTTCGTCGTGCTGGCCGCGCTCATTTCCGCCAGCGCCGGCGTCTATTTTGGGCCCCTCATCCTCGTGGGCCCGCTTTCCGTCGGCTATTTCAAGATGGTGCGCGACGCCGCGGCGGGGCGGCCCGCGCAGTTCGTTGACCTGTTCTACGGTTTCCAGAACGGCTTTCTGACCGCCCTGCTCGTCGGGCTGGTCTCCCAGCTCCTCATCACCCTGGGCATGATCCTGTGCATCCTGCCCGGGCTGTTTCTGGTGATGGTCTACTGGCCCGTGTACCTCGTGCTGCTGGACGGGGAGACGGATTTCTGGAAGGCCATGGAGACCAGCCGGAAACTGGTCATGGACAACTTCGTCCAGTGGATCTGGCTCCATGTGGTCATGCAGCTCATCCTCCTGGCGGGCGTGCTGCTCTGCTGTGTCGGCGTGCTGGTCGCCTTCCCCGTCGCCCTCATCATGACCAGCCTCGCCTACGACATGCAGCGCCGCGCGGAGCCCGTGGATGTGGCCGCCGAGCCGCTGGATCCGGACGCGCCGCCTGAATACACCGACGTTCCGCCCGCGGAATAGCGCCGTTTCCAGGAACGGGTTGAGGAGGAGGCGATCGGTTTTTGTTCCGTGCTGGCAGGAAGAGAGCAGGGAGGCATGCTGAGGTGGCACGGGCTTCCAGCCCGTGATTTGGGTCACGGATGCGGCCAAGAACCACGGGCTGGAAGCCCGTGTCATCTCAGAACCGGAATCCGGCCCGCGGCAGCATCCTTATCCCGCCGCGCGGTGGCGCGCCATGGTGGTGGCGGGATCGCAGAGGGCGCGGTGGTTCTGCGCCAGAAAATGGAAGAACGGCCGCGTCTCGAACAGGGTCCGCGTGCTGAGGGTCTCCTGTAAAATGTCGGCGAGCAGGCTGAAATGCAGGGGCCAGTATTCCGGGCGGAACCCCTGGGCGTTCTGCGCCTGAATGCTCCACGCGGCCGTGGACACGAAGAGCCCGGCATCGGGCCGCGCGAAAATCCGCTCCATGAACTGGAGCATGTTGTGGATGTTGTGCTCCATGAGGCGGTGGTTGTCCCCGCCGATCAGGCGCTCAATGTCCCGCCGGCGGCGCAGGCGCAGGGCCAGCTCGCCTCCCACCCGTTCCCGGACGGCGGAAAGCTCCCGCTGTGCGGACTCACCCGGCGGCCTCAGCGCCGCCGCCGCGCTCAACAGTTCCCGTTGCCTCATCGGGGCCACTCCACAGGCTGCGGTCCCCTTGCCCTGTCCAATTCTACCATCCCGATTGCGGGTTCGTTTCGCGGGGGCGGCGGTCGCGTTCCCGCCGCAGTCCATCCGGCAAGAGATTGCCGCGCCGGCCGGGGCGGCCGACTCGCAATGACCGCGAAAACGCGCGTCATCGCGAGCCCCTGACCGCCCGGGGGCGGGAATGTCGTTGAAGAAAGGCGCGTCAGGCGTCAGATGTCGCGGGAGCCCCCGCACGCCCTTGGCGGGTCCGTCTGTTATGTGGAGTGCGGTGGCAGAGCGAAGCGGCGACACCGCTTTGCCCGGGGATGATCCATGCCGCACCCCTCCCGTCTCGCC
>JAAYBR010000067.1 GCA_012730045.1 Candidatus Hydrogenedentota bacterium
CCTGGGGTAGGGGGAGGTGTGTCCGGAGGAGAAAAAAAACAACCCCGTTCCGTAATACGGTCCTATTGCTCAACAACATTGCCGAACCAACCGGCCAGAAAAATGGCTGGTGAGATATCCGGGTTAATTGGCCATGCGGCGGCGCCGGACCGGAAATTTCCGGGGTTTTTAGACCAGGGAAAGATTGGCGCGGGGATATGTTGCGTAGTATAATGCGCCGTCGGTCAAGGAGAGCCAGCCATGCAGATACACGTCACCGCGCCCCTGTTCGCCTGGGAGAGCCTGGAGGATTCGCCCTCCATAAGAACACTGCGGCGGTTTCTGTCCACGGTTTGCGACGGGCGGCTGCTCGATTCGCTTCAGGCCGCGCGCGGCCGCGGCAGGGGCGACTATCCGGTGGCGGTGCTCTGGGGCGTTGTCCTGCTGACGATTGCGCTGCGGCACCGGAGCATGGACGCGTGCCTGGCCGAACTGGGGCGCAACCGGGAGCTGCGCGAACTGATCGGGATTGAGTCGGAGTCGGGGGTGCCGAAGAAATGGAACATGTCCCGGTTTCTTCTGGTGCTTGGAAGCGAGCCCCACCGCACGCTCCTGCGCGAGGTGTTTGACGCGATGGTGTCGCGCCTGGGCTCCACAGTGCAGGACCTGGGCGTCCATGCCGCCGGCGACGCGACGGCGCTCAACGCGCGCCGGACCACAAGCGACGGCGAGCGCAAACAGGACGCCCGCGAGGGGCTTGCCCAGGCGTCCGGGGGGCGCAAGGAGTACACGGACGACGCGGGCAACGTGACGCGCGTGGTGGAGTGGTTCGGCCACAAGCTTCACCTTGTGGTGGACGCGCGGCACGAGGTGGCGATGGCGTATGCGGTGACGGACACGAAGGCGGGCGACGGCGAGACGCTGCCGGCAGTGCTGGACCAGGCCGTGAACAACCTGCCGGCGGGACGGATAAAGACGCTGGCGTTCGACAAGGCGGCGGACAGCGACCAGGTCCACCGGGAGCTGCGCAAAAGGGGGATAAAGCCCCTTATCCAGAACCGCAGCCTGTGGAGGGACGACCTGGAACGCCCGCTGCCGGGGCGCGAGGGCGAGGTGGACAACATTGTGCACGACGAGAGCGGCACCGTTTTTTGCTACGACACGGCCAGCACGCCCTGCGTGCGCCACCCGATGGCCTACATCGGCCACGAGCCCGGCCGCGGCACGTTGAAGTACCGCTGCCCCGCCCGCCACAGCGGCTGGACCTGCCCCAACGACCGTGCGTGCAACAAGGGGCGGGACTACGGCAGAACGATCCGCATCAGGCAGGGGCTTGACCTGCGCCGCTTCCCGGCCATTCCGAGAGCCACCAAACAGTTCGAGCGCCTGTACAAGGGCCGCACCGCAGTGGAACGCGTCAACGCGCGGCTAAAACTCTTCTGGGGCGCCGACGACGGAAACATCACCGGCGCGCGCCGGTTCCATGCGTTTGTCGGCGCCGTCATGGTCGTGCATGTGGCATTCGCCACGCTGTTGGCGGCAACGCCCAGACGCGGCGGCCCGCTCGGGACAATCCATCTGGGACCCATCCAGAAGGCATTGCAGCAGACTCC
>JAAYBR010000068.1 GCA_012730045.1 Candidatus Hydrogenedentota bacterium
CCCGCCGCAATTTCGGCTGCCCCGTTGGGGCATGATGGTTCTGCGCGGGCAACCCAGGGCAGGCCTGGCCCTTCGGGCGGCGGCCTGGCCTGGGCTATATTCGGCAACGCTTTCAGCGTTGAAGAGGTTGGACAAAGGGCAATGAACACACTCCGCCCGGAAGCTGTTCGCGGTTTTTGGTGCGATTGCCCCGTGCAACCCCGGGGCGCTCCTTGCATGCGCGGCCGCCGGGGTGAATAATGGCGTTGGTCCCACGAAAAGGAGAACCCCATGTCCAAGCGTTTTGCGGTTGCGGTGGTTGCGGCGGCGGTGCTGGCCGCCCTGCCCCTGGGGGCCGCCGAGCCGGCCCCGAAGCTGGAGCGCATCGAGTGGAGCGACATCTGGATCACCGACGCGGACCGCGACGAACTCCCGCGCGTGCTGCTGGTGGGCGACTCCATCGTGCGGGGGTACTATGACGGCGTGGAGAAGGCGCTGGCGGGAAAGGCCGCCTGCGCGCGCTACACGACCTCGAAGTTTCTCGGCAATCCGGACTACGCCGGGGAGCTGGGCCTGATCCTGGACCGCCACCGCTACGATGTCATCCACATCAACAACGGCCTCCACGGCTGGGACTGCACGGAGGAGGAGTACCGCAAGGGCCTGGAGGCGCTCGTCGCCCTGCTCCGGGAGAAGGCCCCCGGCGCGAAGGTGGTCTGGGGCATGACCACCCCCGTGCGCGTCGCGGGCGACCTGGCGAAACTGGACGCGGACAAGAACGCCCGCGCCGCCGCGCGCAACCAAATCGCCGCCGGGATCATGGAAAAGAACGGGATTCCCGTCACGGATTTGTACGCCGCCCTGGCCGACCGCCCCGACCTCTTCGCCGACGACGGCGTCCACCACAACGCCAAAGGCCGCGAACTCCTCGCGGGGATGGTCGCCGACGCCGTCGGGAGGTGCCTGCCGAAGGAGTAGGCGGACGGGTTTTTAACGCAAAGGCGCAAAGGCCCAAAGACGCAAAGAAAAAGTGGTGTGGAGTGGAGGCCGCGAATGGCAAACGGCGTTGAGTTTGCGGGGTTTCTGATTCTCGCTTTTCTTGGAGTGCTTCCCCTGGTGCCGGTGGTCTTCTTTGCGCAACGGGCGACGCTGAAGAAGGACCGTTCCGCCTTGCGGCCTCTGGCCGTTTTTTCCGTTGCCGCGCTGGTGGTGTACGCCGTGGTGTTTGCGGACGGGTTTCTGCTGGAGCCCAACTGGCCCCGGGTGGTTCACCTCGAGGTGACGGGCGCGGTCTCCAAACCCCTGACCATTCTGCAGCTTTCCGATCTGCATCTGGAGAAGGACACGCCGGCGCGTGAGGCCTGGCTGGCGGACCGGTTGAAGGAGCTGCATCCCGATCTGATCCTGCTCACGGGGGACATCCATCAGATGGAGAATCTGGACGTGGAGATACTGCGCGCGAAACTTGGCGGGATCACCGCGCCCCTGGGGGTGTTCGCCTGCTCGGGGTATGACCATGTGCGGGCGATCCAAGAGGCCGCGCCGGGCATCCAGTGGCTGGAGAACGAAGCCGTCGTGCTGCGCCGCGGCGAGGAGGTCATCGGGCTGGCCGGGCTGAACGCTTTTGGGAACCGCACCCCGGTGTACGCCGCGCTCGGGGAGGCCACTTTCCGCATCGCCATGCACCACACGCCGGGCCTCGCGGACGAGGCGGCGGCGGCGGGGATGCATCTCTATCTCTGCGGCCACACCCACGGGGGGCAGGTGCGCATTCCCCTCTGGGGCGCGGTCATCACCAACTCTCCAACGGGCAAGCGTTTCGAGCGCGGACTGCGGCGCGCGGGCGCAATGCCCGTCCACACCTCATCGGGGCTGGGGTTGGAGCCGCCGCCCGCGCCGCAGGTGCGGTTTCTGTGCCGCCCGGAGATCACCCTGATCACCGTGGCTTCCTGAACCGCCTAGCAGCCCGTGGCAAAAGGCTGAATTGAGCGGACCATGTTGAGGTGGTTCCATGCGGGCGTTTCTGGGCGTGTCGTGTGGCGGTGTTTCCTGCGGGGGGGCATACAGGACCAAATGGTCTGTC
>JAAYBR010000069.1 GCA_012730045.1 Candidatus Hydrogenedentota bacterium
AAAATGGCACGGGGACATTGCGGACTCCTTCGGTGATGGTTGCGGAACAACTCATTCTACCGAACGGAACCGCAATGTCTCCTCTCCTTTTCTGCCCGTGTTGCGTTTCGCGCTTGAATCCGCCCGGTGAATTCGCACGGACCCGCACGAACCCGCACGGACAGAACATCCCGTCCCCCCTAGACCCTAAACCCCAGACCCTAGACCCTATCCCCCGTGCCGTGCCATACTGCCTCCACCATGGTACCCTCCAACACCGCCCTCCCCCCGGCCCTCGCCGTTGCGGGGGGATGGGGACACATCGGCGGCTGCTTTGCCCGCGCCGCACTCGGCGCGGGGGTGCGGGTCTTCGTCCACGACCCCGGGCCGCGTCCGCAGGACGAAGCCCTTGCGGACGCCGTGGAGGTGCGTGCGGCAGAGGAGTTCTACGCCCTGCCTGTCCCCTTCTATCATCTGGCCCTCCAGCCCGCGCACCGGGACACGGCGTTTTCCCTGCTCGCCGCCCGTCCGGAAGAGGCCGGAAATCCGCTGGTGCTGGTGGAGAAGCCCCTCGCCCCGCCCTTTGACAGGGAACGCGCGCTTCGTGCCCGCGACACGGCCGCCAGCCTGCCGGGCACCGTCCTCTTCGACTTCATTGAACTCTACCGGCCCCTGACGCGCACTGTCTTTGAATATCTCTCCTCCTTCCAGCACTGCCGCATCCATGAAATCGCCCTGACACGGACCAAGGACCGCGAGGACCCCGCCGTCCCCCGCAACCACATCGTCACCCTGCCCGTCCAGTACCAGGAGACCGTGCACTGCGCCGCCTGGGCGCTGGCCTGCCTGGAGCATGTCTCCGCGGGGCTTCCGGAGAACGGCGCCGTGGAGGCGTGGGGAACATCCGCCCCCCACTCCCCGCCCAACCCGGAGCGCTATCCCGAACCGGTGGACGGGTTCTTCGAGGGGGGAATCGCCCTCGGGGAAACGCGGGTCACCTTCCTCACCGATTTCCGGCGGGGCACGCCGCGCAGCCAGTACCGGCGCGTGGTGGGCGAGGGCGACGGCCGCCGCTTTGTCCTCGAGACCGAGTACCTCCCCGGCGCGGCCTGGCTGAAGATCAACGGGGAGTCCGTGCCTCTTCCCCGGGAGGACTCCCCGCATCTGGAGGCCCTGCGCGGGGCCTGGCGGTGCCACCTCGACCGGATGAACGGTACCCCCCGGCACATGCCCCTCCCCGGTCCGGCCTTCGCCCACCGCACCTGGCTCGTGTCCACCCTGCTCTGGAACGCCGCCCACGGAAAGCCGGCGACGGGGACCTTTCCCGAAGACAACGGGTAGGAAGGAGTGCGAGGCGGCTCCGGATTCACTCCGCGACTGACAATTATGAAAAAGCCCCCCGCTGTCTCTCAAAGTCCAGAAAGTTGCTCGGGCCTGCGATCCGACTGCGGGAACGGATGAGAATTGCCCTCTGACAGGCCCGCGCTAGAACTCTTCCCCGTTTCGCATCAAGATCATGAAAGACCAAACATAATGTGTTTGCAGAAATACCGAGCACAATATATTGTGGTTTAGGTGTCAAGAATCCGTCTCATTTCCCTGGGGTATCCAAGGGCACAGCCCGCGCCGGAGGGCATTGCCTGTAGGGAAAGCGGGGGGCATCCTCCCCTGTTCTCCGGGGAGCCTTCTCCGCAGATTCCCGCAACAAGAAGCCGGTTCCCGGGGAGTGTTCCGGCTGGCAGACTGCCCTTTTCCCTCCTGCGGTCTCAGTCCAGCGCTTCGCCCAATTAAGCGCAATATATTGAATCGTTTGCCAATGCAGACACAATATATTGAATCATCCCTCCCTGTCTTGTGGTAAGAAAAGGAAGAATTCTGGCCGGTGGCTGGGGCGCGGAGAGGGGGGTTTACAGCCGGGGAAAAGATAGGTATAATTCGGTCCCCTGCGGCGGGGTTCCCCGCCGTCTGCACGGAGAGAGAACAGATTTTCGACCAGTTCTTGGGGTTCTTCATGAAGATTGTCGAGCCGAGCGTATTTTTGGTGGGGGAGACCCGGGTGCATGAACCCGGGTTGCAGGCCTACCTGGAGCATGTCGGGGCGGCGGGCTGGCAGACGGACGCGCCCAGCGACTCCGAGCGGCTGTCGGAGGTGATGGGGCGCCTGTGCTACCGGTCCTTCGAGCCGGGGATGAACCCGAACGTGACCCGGGTGCGCCAGGGCAACGCGCCGTATCTGGAGAACATTTTGAAGGTGGGGCACGGCAGCGTGCTGGAGCACGCCTCGCTGAACTTCATCTTTGCGGACGTGAGCCGGGTGGTCACGCACGAGCTGGTGCGCCACCGGGCGGGCACGGCGGTGTCCCAGGAGTCGCTGCGCTTCGTGCGGCTGGACACGCTTTCGGCCTATGTGCCCATGCACATCCGCGAGAGCGAGGAGGGCATGGAGGTTTTCGTGCGGACGGTGGAGCAGCTGGAGGAGGTGCAGCGGAGCCTGGCGAACCTTTTCGCCATCGGCGACGAGGAGCGCTTCTCGGAGAAGAAGAAGCTGACGTCGGCGTTCCGGCGGGTCGCGCCCATCGGCGTGGCCACGACCATCGGCTGGTCGTGCAATTTCCGGGCGCTGCGCCATGTGATCGAGAGCCGGACGGACCCCCACGCGGAGGAGGAGATCCGGCTGCTGTTTGGCAGGGTTTTCGGGCTGGTCCGGGAGCGGTACCCGAACCTGTTTTCCGACTATGTGGCGGAGGAGGTGGACGGGCTGCCCTGGGTTCACACAGGGTGCCGGAAAGTATGACGGCGGGCGCCCTGCGGAAGGGGCACCCGGGTTGCGGGAATGTTTCGCTGGCAGTAAAGGAGAGACGGCCATGTTCACAGTGAGGGAGCGGTTCCGGTTGTCGGAGAGTTTTCTGGACCAGTTCAAGGGGCGGCAGCCGGACTGGGGTCCCCTGGGGTACATCACCTTCAAGCGCACCTACGCGCGCACGGTCAACGACGGCACCGGGCGGACGGAGGAGTTCTGGGAGACCCTGCGCCGGGTGATCGAGGGGTGCTACACGATCCAGCTGAACCACTGCGCGAGCCTCAAGCTGCCGTGGAAACCGGAGAAGGCCCAGCGCTCCGCCCAGGAGATGTTCCGCCTGATGTGGGACTTCCGCTTCCTCCCGCCGGGCCGCGGCCTGTGGATGATGGGGTCGGACTACATCTACCAGCGCGGCTCCGCCGCCCTGAACAACTGCGCCTTCGTCTCCACCGACGAGATCGACACGGACTTCGCCGAGCCCTTCTGCTTCCTCATGGACCTGTCCATGCTGGGCACGGGCGTGGCCTTCGACACGAAGGGCGCGGGGCTGGTCACGATCCAGGCGCCCCAGCAGGGCGAGTACACGCATGTGGTCGAGGACTCCAAGGAGGGGTGGACGGACCTCGTGCGCGTGGTGCTCAACGCCTACGTGGGCAAGGCGCGCCGTCCCGCGCACATAGACTACGGCAAGATCCGCCCCCTGGGCGCGCCCATCACCACCTTCGGCGGCATCGCGCCGGGGCCGGGCCCGCTGATGGAGTGCGTGAAGAACATAGACCTGATCCTGGCGCCCCGGGCGGGGAACATCATCTCCTCCACGGACATCACGGACCTGATGAACGTGATCGGGAAGTGCGTGGTCTCCGGCGGCGTGCGGCGCACGGCGGAGCTCGCGCTGGGCGACCCGGACGACACGGAGTACCTCCAGCTCAAGGACCCCACCCTGCACAAGGACGCGATGATGGCCTGGCGGTGGGCGTCCAACAACAGCGTCATCGCCAAAGTCGGCATGAACTACTGCGCCACGGGCACGCAGACGGCGAAGAACGGCGAGCCGGGCTATTTCTGGCTGGAGAACGCGCGGGCCTACGGCCGCCTGAAGGACGGGGCGAACTATGTGGACGCGAAGGTGGCGGGGACCAACCCCTGCGCCGAGCAGAGCCTGGAGTCCTACGAGATCTGCAACCTTGTGGAGACCTTCCCGTCGCGCCACGCGACCCTGGACGAGTACAAGCGCACGCTGAAGTTCGCCTATCTCTACGCGAAGACCGTCACCCTGATCCCCACGCACAACGAGCGCACGAACGCCATCATGCTGCGCAACCGGCGCATCGGCCTGTCGCAGTCCGGCATCGTGGAGAGCTTCCAGCGCCACGGCCGCCGCGAGCACTTCCGCTGGTGCGACGAGGGCTACCAGTACATCGGCAAGCTGGACCGCATCTACTCCCAGTGGCTGTGCGTGCCCGAAAGCATCAAGAAGACCAGCATCAAGCCCAGCGGCACCGTGTCGCTCCTGCCGGGCGTCACGCCGGGCATCCACTACGCCCACTCGGAGTACTACTACCGGACCATCCGCATTGACAAGACCAGCCCGCTCGTCGAGCCCCTGAAGCGCGCGGGATACCGCATCGAGGACTCGGCCTACGGGGACAACACCCACGTCGTCTACTTCCCCGTCCACGAGAAGTTCTTCGACCGGAGCAAGACGGGCGTCTCCGTGTGGGAGCAGGTGGAGAACGTGGCGCAGATGCAGTTCTACTGGGCGGACAACCAGGTGAGCGCCACCATCACCTTCACGCCCGACGAGGCGGAGGACATCCCGGAGATCCTGGAGCTGAACGAGACGCGCCTGAAGTCCATCAGCTTCCTCCCCCTCGTGGAGCACAACTACGTGCAGGCGCCCTACCAGGAGATCTCGAAGGAGGTCTACGAGCAGGCCAAGGCGAAGCTCGGCCCCCTCAACTTCGAGATGGTCAACACGGACGAGGCGCAGGACCTCTACTGCGACGGCGACAAATGCATGGTGGACCTCCAGCCGCGCCTGCCGGAGCAGCAGGAGGTGCCGTTCCCCGAGGAGCAGCCGGAGGAGTCGCCCGCCGCTCAGGGCGACGAGGTCGGCGCGCCCGCAAACTAAACCGCTCATACGCCCACATCCATACCACGGGTCTCCGGAGTTCCTCTCTCCGGGGGCCCACATTTTTCAGGGGAGGCGGGAAGGAAGGCGCGTCAACGGCCCGCAGGGGCTTCGCTGGGGAACTTCAACGGTGGCACGCCCTACCCGTACCACGGGCGCTGGCGCTCCCTGGCGGCGGCCAGCGCGTCAATGGCAATGTTGACGTCCTCCACGATCTGGAAGTCGAAGATGCCGACGCACAGGAAATCGGCGCCGTTCTGGAAGGCGAAGTTGAAGCCGTCGCGCGGATGGATCGCCCCGGCGGCCAGCACCTTGAAGGCGATCCACGGCGCCTTCACCTTTCCCATGACCTCCTGCGTCTGGTCGGGGAAAAGGTCAAACATGTTGTCGTGCCAGTCGTTGTGCCCCGGCTGGGGGTGCCCGTCCACGGTGAACTCGCGCCGGTTCTCGCGCGGGGTGGCGGACCAGTAGTTCTCGTGGTGGAAGGTCTTGACGTAGTAGTCCGGCACGATGCCCGCCGCCTCGCAGGCCATGGGCACCTGCACGGAGTGCGCGCCAATCCCCGCCGGGTACCCCTGCTTTCGGATGTGCTCAATGGCCGCCGCGATCACGTCCAGCCGGTTCGTCCGGGTCAGCCGGTCGCCCACGGCGCCGTTGATGTACATGGTGGTGAACCCGTTGTCTATGGCGAGGTCAATGTCCCCCGTGACGTCGTCGGGCTTCGGATAGGTCTGGCAGATGGTCTGGATCTTCCCGCCGTTCTCGCGGTACTTCCGGTAGAGGTCCGCCTGCGCGTTGATGACGCACATGGTGTCAATGCCCGCGGCCTCGGCCATGTGCAGCGTCTCGAACACCTTCGGGTCCGTGTGGTAGGCCTTCAGCAGGTCGGGCACGTAGATCAGGTCGCGCGAATGCGCCCACCCGCCGATCAGGTTGTTCCCGATGATGATCCGGCTCAGGGTCATGGAGCCGATCTTCCCCTTCGGCAGCTCCCCCTTCAATTTGTCCAGCCCCGCCGCCTCCCGGTACTTCTGGGTCGCCCCCGACACCCCGTCCACCTTCGCCTCCTCCCCGTACGCCCCCGCAGCCGCCGCCACCGGCCCCGCCGCCGCGATTTTCAGAAAGTCCCGACGTGATGATTCCATGCAGCGCGCCTTTCCTTGGGCCGTGTCCGGCCGACGGCATTGTGCGGCAATCCCCGCGCGGCGGTCAACTTGGGCGGGGCACTGCCCCGCGCTGCTTGATCGCACAGGTGCGGACCGGAGCATTGGTGGCACGAGGTTGCTTCAGTCGCTGGCGCTCCTTCGCAATGACCGGGGAGGCGGCAGCCTTGTAGTGAGACGCCGTCCCCCACGTCATGACGAGCAACGCGAAGCCATCTCGCGCCCGCCACACCTTCACCCCACCCCGTCATGGCGAGCGAAGCGAAGCCATCTCGTTCCCGCCGCACCTTTGCCCACCCCGTCATGGCGAGCGAAGCGAAGCCATATAGTGCCCGCCAAATCTCTGGGTGACGCGGCAATCCCCGCGCGGCGGTCAACTTGGGCGGCCGCGCCTTCATGGCAACCACCCCGCGGCTTGGGGTACCATGCCGCAGGCCAGAGAGGGTCCGGCGCCATGAAACGGTGGGCAAAGCGTCTTCTTGTGCTTGGGGTGTGCGCGGCCGTGCTGCTGGCCGCGCTGGGCGGGGGCGCGGCCCTGTGGGTGAACCGCGCGGCGGAGCGGGACCTTCCCCCGGTGGACGGGGAAGTGCGCGCGGCGGTGGCCGCGCCGGTGGAGATCGTCCGCGACGAGTGGGGGGTGCCGCACATCCGCGCGGAGAGCGAGGCAGACGCCCATTTCGCCCTGGGCTACGCCATGGCGCAGGACCGCCTCTTCCAGATGGAACTGATGCGCCGGGCGGCCTCGGGCGAGCTTGCGGCGCTGCTGGGCCCCCCGCTCGTGAAGATAGACAGGCTGGCGCGCATGTTCCTCCTGCGCGACCGTGCGGAGGAGACCGCCCGCCGCATCCATGACGAAAGTCCCGAAGTCGCGGCCGTGGCCGACGCCTTCTGCGCGGGGGTCAACGCCTTCCAGGAGGACGGGCCCCTCCCCTTCGAGTTTTCCGTCCTCGGCATTGCGCCGCGCCCCTTCACCCTCGCGGACAGCCTGACCGTCGCCGCCATCCTGCCCATCACCTTCGCGGACGCCCTGCGCGTGGACGTGTTCTCCTCGATCCTGCGCGAGCGCCATCCGGGCCTGCCGGTGGAGCTGCTCTTCCCGGGCTACGCCCTGGAGGAGGCGCCGGAGACGATCATGGAGACGCCGGAGGAGGCCGCCGCCTGGGTGCGGGAGCATCCCCTGCCCCTGCCGGAGCGGGAGCGCGCCGGGGCAACGGCATCCCCCGCGCCGCAGGACACGGCCCGGGCGATGTTGAACGCGCTGTTCGCCGTGAACGCCCTGTGGGGCGGCGCGCTGGGAAGCAACTCGTGGGTCCTCGGCCCGTCGCGCACCACGACGGGGAAACCGCTGCTGGCGAACGACCCGCACATCGGCTTCACCAACCCCAGCATCTGGTACGAGGCGCACCTCACCTTCGGGGACGTGGACAACTACGGGCTGTACCTCCCCCCGATCCCGCTGGCCCTGATCGGACACACCCCCCGCCTCGCCTGGGGCCTGACCATGTTCTGCAACGACGACATAGACCTCTTCCGCGAGCGGTTCGACCCGGCGGACCCCGGCCGCGTCATGCATCAGGGCGAATGGACGGAGGCGAAAACGGTCCCGCAGACTATCCCTGTGCGTCTCGGCCCCGACGTCCATTTCGACGTGCGCGTCACGCCGCACGGCCCGGTGGTGACGGATCTCTTCCGCCTGGCAAACGGATACACCGGCCCGGACATCAGCATGAGCTGGGTCTGGCAGCGGGTGCCCTACACGGACATGGAGGCGCTGTACGCGCTGAACCGCGCGAAAACCCTGGACGAGTTCGAGCGGGGCGTGGCCCTGGTCACCTCGCCCGGCCTGAACATCTCCTACGCCGACACGGAGGGGAACATCGCCTGGTGGGCGGCGGGGAAGATCGTGGTCCGGCCGGAACATGTGAACCACAAGTCCCTGCTCGACGGCGCGTCGGGCCGCGACGAGCCGCAGGGCTTCCTGCCCTTTGCGCAGAACCCCCAGCTCAAGAACCCCGCCTGCGGCTTCATCGTCACGGCGAACAACCTGGGCACTGTCAGGCCCGTCGGTCCGCTGCCGCACCTCCAGGGCAACTGGGAGCCGCCGGACCGCGCCGCCCTCATCCGGGAGGAACTCCAGAAGCGGGAGAAGTGGGACGCCGCGGGCGCGCTCGCCCTCCAGATGGACGACCGGAGTCACACCGCGCCGCGGGTGCTGGCCGCCGTGCTGCCGGTGCTGCGGGAGCGGCGGGAAACCCTGGGACGCGTGGAGGCGGAGGCGCTGGCACTGCTGGAGGCGTGGGACCTGCGGCACGGCACCGCGTCGCCGGGCGCGGCGGTCTTCGCGTATCTCTGCGAGCACATCGTCCGGGAGGCGCTGGCGGACGAGTTTGGCGACGGGAAGGCGCTGGACTACTACATCGCCCTGCCCGAGTGCTGGATGTTCCTGCGGTATCTGGTCACCCGGGAGGACGCGCCCTTCTGGGACGACCGCCGGACGGCGGCGGGGGAGACGCGGGGGGACATGATGCACCGGGCTTTCCGCGCCGCCGTGTCCGCCCTGGAACGGCGGCTCGGCGCGAATCCCCGGGACTGGAAATGGGGCGACATCCACACCATGACCTTCCGCCACCCCTTCGGGTATGTGCCCGTCCTGGGAGCACCCTTCAACATCGGCCCCTTCCCCGCCTCCGGCGCGCGCAACACGATCAACAACATGGCCAGCCTCGGCTCCGGCGGCAACTATGAGGTGATCGGCGGCCCCTCCACCCGGCGCGTGGTGGATTTCGCGGGGGACGGCGCGCCCGTGGTGGACCTTGTGCTGCCCACGGGCAACTCCGGCCACTGGAAGAGCCCCCACTACGGCGACCAGGCCCCGCTGTTCATGGCGGGGGAGACCCGGCGGGCGCGCTTTGCGCGCGAGGAGGTGGACGCGGGACGTCGGCACATTCTGCGCCTGCTGCCGGAATAGGCGCGGGCGGAGCGGGAGTTTTTCAAAGCCAAGATGCCGGGAGTACCTGCCGAGGTGGCACGGGCTTCCAGCCCGTGTTTTGGATCATGAGTGGAGCCCAAGAACACGGGCTGGAAGCCCGTGCCACCTCAATGCCCGCGCGCAAAACCCCCTTGAAAATGCGGCATCACAGCCATAAGATGCACTATTCCTCCGCGCCGCCGCCGTAGACGTCGGCGATGATCTGCTCGACGATGGTCTCCGCCGCGAGGGGGTGCGCCAGGGAAACGGCGGCCGCGCCCATGGTTGCGCGGCGGGCCGGGTCGGCCAGCAGCTCCCGAAGCAGCGCCTCCAGCCGGTCAGGCGTGCAGTCGGCGTCCCTCACCAGCACCGCAGCCCCGGCCTCCTCGAAGGCCCGGGCGTTGTGCTCCTGGTGGTTGTCCGTGGCGAAGGGGTAGGGCACGAGGATGGACGGCTTGCCCAAGACGGCGATCTCCGCGGTGCTCGACGCGCCGGCCCTGCTCACGATGAGGTCCGAAGCGGCGCAGGCCGCCGGCATGTCCTCGATAAACGGAAACACGTGGACGTGCGGCCCCGCCTTGGCCGCCGTCTCCCGCGCCGCCGGCGCGTCCGACTTGCCGGTCATCCACAGGAACTGCAGCTCGTCCGGCGCGAAGCGCCCGGCCACCTCCGACAGGGCGCGGTTGAGCGTGCGCGCGCCCTGGCTCCCGCCGCAGGAAAGCACCACGGGCACCCCCGGCGCGAGGCCGAAACGCGCCAGCGCCTCGCCGCGCGGCGGCACGTTGATGAACCCCGAGCGGACGGGGTTGCCCACGACCCGCGCGCGGTCGGCGGGGAAGTTCCCGATGGTGTCGGGGTAGCTCAGGAACAGGCGCGTGGCGCGGGCGGCGCAGAGCCGGTTGGCCATGCCGAGCCGCTTGTTCTGCTCGTGGAGAAAGGTGGGGATGCCCATGCGCTGGGCCGCCCACACGAGGGGCAGGGAGACATAGCCCCCCACGCCGACGACGGCCCGGGGCCGGAAGGCGCGCAGCAGGAGGGCGCAGCGGAACACGCACCAGGCGAGCTTCGCCAGCGTCCACGCCATGCGCGGCGTTTTCCGCCGGGACCACCCCTCCACGGGCACGCCGCGGAACGGCACGTCGGCGTTGCGGCTGACGGTCTCCTCCATGCCCCCGGAACGGCCCACCCACCGGATGAGCAGCCGGGGGTCGCGGCGGCGCAGCTCCTCCACAATGGCCACGGCGGGCGAGGTGTGGCCCCCCGTGCCCCCGCCGGTGATCATCACGCGCATGGGCGCGCCTCCTTTCCGGGCGCGCTCACGCGCCCGCCTGCACCGGCCCGCCCCCGGCCACGTGCGCGGGGTGCCGGTGCTGGACCGGGGCGCGCTGTTCCGCGGCGGCCTGGGACCCGATGTTCGCCACCACCCCCGCGGCGGCGAGGCACACCATGATCGAGGTGCCGCCGTAGCTGACAAAGGGAAGCGGAAGGCCCTTGGTCGGCAGCAGGCAGAGGTTGACCGCGATGATGAAGAAGGCCTGCGCGCAGATCATGGCGCAGAAGCCCGTCGCCAGCAGGGTGCCGAACATGTCGGGGGCGTTCATCGCAATCCGCAGCATCACCCAGGCGAGCAGGAGAAAGGCCAGCACGGTCAGCAGGGTGCCCACAAACCCGAGTTCCTCCCCGACCATGGCAAAGATGAAGTCCGTGTGCGCCGCGGGCAGGTAGCCGAGCTTCTGCTCGCCCGCCCCGGGTCCCTTCCCAAAAAGGCCCCCCTGCGCGAAGGCGGACATGGACTGGATGAGCTGCCACCCCCCGTCCTCCCGGTAGGACCAGGGGTCCAGGAAAACCAGCACCCGCTCCAGACGGTGGGGGGCAAATTTGACCAGCGCAAAGCCAAGCCCCGCCACGAACGCCCCCGCCCCCGCCAGGTACCCCCGGTGCGCCCCCGCCACAAAAACCATGACGCCCGCCGCCAAAACCATCATGAACGGGATGCCCGCGTCCCGCTGGGCCACCACGGGCAGGGAATAGACAATGGCGGTGAGCATGGGAAAGGCGCAGCCGACCCAGAAGCGCTTGATCTTCGCCTGGTGCTGGGTGAGTTTCACGGCGAGCAGGACAATCAGGGCAAACCGGGCGAGTTCGGAGGGCTGAAGGCTGAAGCCGGCGACCTTAATCCAGCGCGTGGCCCCCCCGGTGACCCGGCCCACGAGCAGCACAAGCACCAGCAGCACCACGGAGACCCAGATCATGCTGCGAAACACCCGCTCCTCGCCGAGCTTGTGATAGTCCAGGTGCAGGGTGAACAGGAAAAGCATGAGTCCGATTGCCAGGGCGACCAGGTGCTTGCTGAAAGTCCGCAGCCCCCCTGTCTGCACAACGCTCACGCTGAACACCATGAGCATCCCCAGGGCGCACAGGCTGAGGACGGTCAGGATCAGGATGGTCGTGTCGCGCTTCATGGAATGTTCTCCAGAGTCTCTTCCGGGGGAAGGCCGCACACCGCGCGCACCGCGCGCTTGAAGTCCCGGCCCCGCTCCTCAAAGTTGTTGTACAGGTCAAAACTGGCGCAGGCGGGCGAAAGCAGCACCGCCCACCCCGGCTCGGCCAGCGCGCGGGCGCGCGCCACCGCGTCGTCCATGCCGTCCGCGCGCTCCGCGGGGACCACGTCGCCAAAGGCCGCCTCGAGGAGCGGGGCGTCCTCGCCCATCGTCACCAGCCGGACCGCATGGCGGCGCACGGCTTCCCGCAGGGGCCGGTAGTCGTCGCCCTTGCCCCGTCCGCCCGCGATCAGCACCACGGGCCGGTCGAAACTCTCCAGGGCCACGCGCAGGCTGTCCACATTGGTGGACTTAGAGTCGTTGTAGTAGTCGCAGCCGCGCACGGGGTCGCGCAGCACGAACTCGATCCGGTGCTCCACCCCCCGGAACGCGCGCAGGGCCGCCACGGCGCGGTCCAGCGGCAGGCCCGCCCCCGCCATCACCGCCAGCGCCGCCATCACATTCTCCAGGTTGTGCGCCCCGGGCAGGGGGTTGTCGCCGGGGTCCATGATCTTGTCCGCCCCCAGGAACACCGCGCCGCCCTCCGTCCACACGCCGTCCGCAAGCCGGCCCGCCGCGCTGAAGGGCACCCGCCGCACCCCCTCCGGCACGGGCAGGACTGCCACGCGCGGGTCGGCGGCGTTGAGCACCGCCGCGTCGCCCGCGCACTGGCGCGCGAAGACGCGCGCCTTCATGGCCGCGTAGGCCTCCAGGGTGCCGTGGCGCCTGAGATGGTCCGGCGTGACATTAAGCACCGCCGCGACGCACGGGCGAAAGCGGTCCGCCGTCTCCATCTGGTAGCTGCTGACCTCGACCACCGCCCAGTCGGGCGTTTCGGGCAGCAGCACAGCCTCCGAGAGGGGCGTGTCGTTGTTGCCCGCGAGGGCCGCCGTCTTCCCGCAGGCCTCCACCATGGACCGGAGCAGTTCCGTCACCGTCGTCTTGCCGTTGGTGCCGGTGACGGCGAGCATCGGCGCGGCGCAGAAGCGCGACGCCAGCTCCAGTTCTCCCGCCACGGGCACGCCGCGGCGGCGCGCCGCCTCCAGCGGGGGCAGGGCCGCGGGCACGCCGGGACTCGGCACGATCAGGTCGGCGGACTCGAAGACGCCGTCGCCGTGGCCGCCCGTCTCATAGGGCACGCCGAGCGCGTCACAGGCCTGTTTGAACGGCGCGAAGCGGCCGCCGTCGGCGCTCTCGGTGATGAAGGGCGCCGCGCCCTCGCGCAGCAGCAGGCGCGCCGCGGCGGCCGAGGAGCGCCCCAGGCCCACCAGCACGGCGCGTTTGCCCTTCAATCCTTTCTCCAGCCAGTCCACGTGTCGCCGCCTTTCACCGAAGTTTCAGGGTTCCGAGGCTCATCAGCGCGAACAGCAGCGCGATGATCCAAAAGCGCATGGTCACCTTCGTCTCCACCCAGCCCAGCAGCTCGAAATGGTGGTGCAGCGGGGCCATCCGGAACACCCGCCTCCCCGTCGTCTTGAAGGAGGCCACCTGGATCACCACGCTCAGGGCCTCCAGCGTGAACATGCCGGCCACGATGGGCAGCAGCAGCTCCTGCTTGGTCAGCAGCGCCAGGGCGGCGATGGCCCCGCCCAGGGACAGCGAGCCCGTGTCGCCCATGAACACCTCGGCGGGGTGGCTGTTGAACCAGAGGAACCCCAGCCCCGCGCCCAGCAGCGCGCCGCCGAACACAAACAGCTCGCTCGCCTCGGGCACATAGGTCAGGAACAGGTAGTGCGACCAGTCGGCCCGGCTGACGATGTACGCGATGGCGGCGTAGGTGATGATGGAGATCACCGAGACCCCCGCCGCCAGGCCGTCCAGCCCGTCCGTCAGGTTGACCCCGTTGGACATGCTGACCACGACCAGCACCACGAAGAGGACGTAGAGGAAACCCAGGGGAATGAACAGGTCTTTGAACCCCGGCACGCCCAGTTTGGTGTGCAGATCGGGGCTGCTCTGGGCCACGGCGTCGGGGAACGCCGCCTCCAGCAGGAGCCGGTTCGCCCGCACCACCTCCTTCTCCGACAGCGCGGGGAATCCCCGCGCCAGCAGGTCTTCCAGCTCCCGCGCGGGGGTCCCGGGCGTCCACGCCGCCGCGTCATAAAGGCCCCGGTCGCGCAGCACGCCGTTCAGCCCGAGCAGCACCGCGCGGCGGTCCTCCTCGTCAAGCGCGGCGTGCCCGCAGGCGGCGAGCAGCCGCTCCCGCACCTTTTCGGGGAAGCGCCCCCACATCCGGGCGGCCAGGCCGTCGCCCCCGTCGGCGGCGCCGGTCAAGGCCGTCTCCAGCCGCTCCCAGCCGATGATGTCGCGCGGGTACACGGCGGAGGCGCTCACGGTGAGGGGGTTGAAGTACAGGTACGTTCCCAGCAGCAGGCCGACAAGAATCTGGCCCGCGAACTTCGCGCGCGCGCTCAGTCCGTCGTTGTGCTTCCGTTTCAGCTTGATGAAGTCGTCCAGGAACCCGACCACGCCCAGCGCGAGAAACACCAGCGTGGCGGCGAGCAGCAGCCGGTTGGTCAGCCGCCCCCAGAGCACCAGGGCAAACACGGTCGCCAGAATGACCATGATGCCGCCCATGGTGGGGGTGCCGCCCTTGCCCTTGTGGAGGGCGTGCAGGTCGGCCACGTGGTCCTTCTTGATGATCTGGCCGATCTTCATCTCGCGCAGGCGGCGGATGATCGCCGGGCCAAACAGCAGCGTGAGGGCGAACGCGGTGAACGCGGCCCCGCCCGCGCGCACCGTGTGGTAGGTGAGCACGTTCAGCACGCTGAAGCGGGACATCAGCATGTCCGCCAGATAATAGAACACCGCGCCGTCCTTTCCAGCCCGCCGGGGCGGGCGTCACTCCACGCCGTAAAGCCTTTTCAACGCCTCCGTGAACAGCTCCATGCGGATGCCGCGCGATCCCTTCACCAGCACCACGTCGCCGGGGGCCGCGGCGCCGAACACCGCCGCCGCCGCCGCCGCATGGTCCGCGAACGTCTCCGCCAGGGGGATCCCCGCCGCGCGCGCGCCGTCCACAATGTCCGCCGCGTGCTCGCCCAGGGCCAGCACCCGGTCCGCGCCCCGCGCCGCCGCCGCCGCGCCGAGTTCCTGGTGTAATGCCGCGGAGGCCTTCCCCAGTTCCCGCATTTCTCCCAGCACCGCAATCCGCGCGCCGCCGCCGGGATGGTCGCGCAATGCCTCCAGCGCGGCGGCCATGCTGGCGGGGTTCGCGTTGTACACGTCGCTGAGCACTGTCAACGGCCCCATCTGAAGCTCCTGAAACCGGCCCAGCCGCGCGCAGGCCGCGCGCAGGGGCGTCTCGATGTCCGTCACACCGTGGCGCAGGGCGACCGCCACCGCCAGCAGCACGTTGGTCGCGTAGGCGCGCACGCGCAGCGGCAGGACCAGCCGGCCCACGGGGTCCACTTCAAGCACCAGCTCGCCGGAGGCGTCGAAAGCCGCCGAAAGGAGCCGCACGTCGCCGCGGCGGCCATAAACCACCTTGGGCCCCCGGTGCCGGTCGCCCATGGCCGTGCAGTGCGGGTCGTCCGCGTTCACGTAGAAGACGCCGTCCGGCGGCAGCTCCTCCATGATCTCCGCCTTCGCGCGGGCCACGTTCTCAATGGTCCCGAATCCCTCCAGATGCGCCGGGGCCACCAGGGTCACGGCGGCCTCTTCGGGCCGTGCGATCCGGCAGAGCTGCGCGATTTCTCCCGGGTGGTTCGCCCCCATCTCGATGACGGCGAAGTCCGTGTCCGGCCCGATTTCCAGCAGCGAGAGGGGGCAGCCGATGTCGTTGTTCAGGTTGCCCCGCGTGCGCGTCACGCGGAGGCGCGTCTCCAGCAGCCCCGCGATGAGCTCCTTGGTCGTTGTCTTGCCGCAGGAGCCCGTGAGGGCGAACACCCGCGCGCGGGCCCGGCCCCGGTGCCACGAGGCGTACTGCTGGAGCGCCGCCAGCGGCGACGCGACGGTCAGGCAGGGGCCGCCCTCCGAGGGGACGGAGCACACGGCGGCGGCGGCCCCGGCGGCGAAGGCCGCGGGCACGAAGCGGTTGCCGTCGAAGTTCTCCCCGCTCAGGGCGAAGAAGACCTGGCCCGGCGCGAGGGCCCGTGTGTCGGTGGACACGCCGGACAGGGCGACGGCTCCCGCGCCTTCGGGCGCGGGAACTCCCAGCGCGCCCGCCAGGTCCGCCAGTGTCCTCCGGTCATCCATGGCCGAGCGCCTTCAGCGCCGCCAGGGCGCATTCGCGGTCGTCGAAGTGACGCCGTTCGGTTCCGATGATCTGGTAGTTCTCGTGGCCCTTTCCCGCGATCATGACGAGGTCGCCGGGGCCGGCCATCGAGACGGCCGTGCGGATGGCCTCCTCGCGGGACTCGATGACCAGATAATCACCGCCCTTGGTTTTTCCCGCGCGCTGAAGCCCCACCTCCACGTCGAGGAGAATGCGGTGCGGGTCCTCGGTGCGCGGGTTGTCCGAGGTGAGCACACAGAAGTCGGACATCTGCGCGGCCACGGCGCCCATCTTCGGGCGTTTGCCCCGGTCGCGGTCGCCGCCGCATCCGAACACGGTGAGGACGCGCTTCCCGCACAGCGCCCGCGCGGCCCGCAGCACGTTGGCCAGGCCGTCGTCGGTGTGCGCGTAGTCCACAATCACATGAAACGGCTGCCCCGCGTGGACGGCCTCAAAGCGCCCGTCCACCTTGTCCAGAGACTCCAGCCCCGCCGCCACCTCCGCCACGTCCAGCCCCAGTCCCAGGCACAGCGCGGCGGCGCACAGGGCGTTGGACACGTTGTGCATGCCCGCGAGGCGGATGGACAGGTCCGCCGCCCCCCAGGGGGAAACCAGCCGGAACGCGGTGCCGGAGAACAGCATGCGCACCCCCTCGGCGCGCACCTCGCCGCCCGCGCCGTAGCCGTGGCAGGGGACGGCGCTGAGCCCGCGGAAATACGGGGCCGCCGGGTCCTCCGCATTCACCACGGTGAAGCGGGGCCATTCGGCGGCCGGGTCCGGCGTGATCGCGGAGAAAAGGCGGCCCTTCGCCGCCCGGTAGCGGTCCATGTCGCCGTGGTAGTCGAGGTGGTCCTGGGTAAGGTTGGTGAAGGCCGCCGCCGTAAAGCTCACTCCGGCGACCCGGTCCTGGTCGAGGGCGTGGGAGCTGACCTCCATGACCACGTGGCGGTCGCCGGCGTCCAGCGCGCGGGCAAACATGGCCGCCAGATCCTCGGGAAAGGGCGTGGTGTGCGGGGCGTTCAGGGTCTCCCCGCCGACATGATAGGCGATGGTGCCGAAGTTTGCGCAGGGGCGGCCGGCGCGGGCCAGCACGGCCCGCACCAGGTGCGCCGTGCTGGTCTTTCCGTTGGTGCCCGTGACGCCGAGCACGCACTGGCGCCGGGTCGGGTTGCCCGCGAGGGCCTGGGCCAGCAGCGCGGCCGCGCGGCGCGGCTCCGGCGCGCGCAGGTAGGGGATCCCGTGGAACTCCCGAATGCCCTCGCGCCCGCCGAGGACGGCGACCGCCCCGGCCTCCGCCGCGCGCGCGGCATACTCATGGCCGTCCGCATGGACGCCCGCGAGGGCGGCGAAGACAAAGCCGGGCCCCACCCTGCGGGAGTCCTCCGTGACGCCCGTGGCGATGAAGTCCGGCCCTTCCTGAAAGGGAATGCCGGCCGCCTCACATAGCTGGCTGCGGTTCATTTTCCTGCTTTACCGTGTCCTCCGCCGGAAGGGGGGCGCCCCTCCGTGCGAATTCAAGCCTGCACACCAGGTCCTCGCCGAGCGCGGTGCCCGGCGGGGGGTTCTGGGCCACCACCCACCCCTCGCCCTGGGCGTCCATGGGCACGCCCAGCCGCTGCAGCCGCTCGCGCGCCTGCCGCTTGGTCATGCCTTCCAGGTCGGGCAGCGAGGTTTCCAGCCGGTCGCCCATGTTCCGGGCGACCAGTTCCAGCCCGTCCAGCGGGGTGATCATGGCGGAGAGGGACTCGTCAATCGGGACAAAGGCGGCCGTGTCGGGATCCGCGTCCTCCACCGGCTCCGGCTCCGCGGCGGCCTTGGCGGGCGCGGGCTTCTCCTTCGGATTCTTCGCCAGCTTCTCCTTTTCCGCCTTCGCCTTCTCCTTCATGTGCTTGGCGACGAGTTCCGGGTCCGTGACCGGGTCGCCGGGAACGTTCATGGAGGCCAGCGCCTCGCCGACCACCTTCTTGAAGACCGGCCCGCACACATACCCTCCATACCTCAGGCGGATTTTGGGTTCCTGGATGACGATGGCGGCCACAATTTGGGGATCCTTGACCGGGGCGAAGCCCGCGAAGACCGCCGTGTAGCGGCTGGCGTCGTAGCCGCCGCCGCCGGCCCTGGCCATCTGCGCCGTGCCGGTCTTGCCGCCGGCGCGGTACTCCATCATGTTCGCCGGCTGGCCGGTGCCGTGCAGCACCGCCTGGTGGCACAGCATGCGCATGGTCTCCACGGTGCGCGGGGAGAGGATGCGCTCGGAAACCGCCGACTCGTGCTGGTAGGTGACCCGGCCGTCCCGCGCCACGGCGCGCTCCACGAAGTAGGGCTCCACCACGCGCCCGTCGTTGGCCAGCACCGCAAAGGCGCGGGCAAGCTGCAGCGTGGTGACGGAGATCTCCTGCCCCATGGGCAGGGCGCCCATGCTCAGTTTGGACCATTTGCTCCGGGGACGGAAGAGGCCGACGCTCTCCCCGGGGAAGTCGCGGGACGTGGGGGCGGCGAACCCGAAGCGCCGGATCCACTCCTCCATGCGCGCCTCGCCGAGCATGGCGGCCACCTTGATGATGGCGATGTTGCTCGACTCCTCGAAGCACTTCCAGAAGGGCTCCACCCCGAGCTTGTGAAAGTCGCCGATGGAGTGCCCGTAGGGGTTGAAGCGCCCCCCCTCGCAGTTGATCATGGTGTTGGGTGTGATCAGGCCGTGCTCAAGCGCCGCGGCGGCCGCCACGATCTTGAAGGCGGAGCCGGGCTCGAACACGTCCACCAGCGCGCGGTTCTTGCGCAGTTCGGCGGGAAATTTGTCGTAGTCGTTCGGGTTGAACGCGGGGCGGCTGGCCAGCGCGTAGATTTCGCCCGTCTTCGGGTTCATCACGACGCCCATCGCCTCCTTCGCCTCCGTCTCCGCCATGCGCGCGTCGAGGGCCGACTCCAGATTGTGCTGGATGTTCAGGTCTATGGTGAGCTGAAGCAGTTCCCCCCCCTCGGCCTCCCGGTAGTCCAGGGTCTCCGAGGACAGCGGCCGGCGGCGCGTGTCCGCCCGCGCGCGCAGCATGCCGGCGCGGCTTTTCAGGTGGGCGTTGTAGGCCTTTTCCACCCCCTCGCACAGCTCCCCCGACCGGTTGACGTAGCCCAGCAGGTGCGCCGCAGCGTCCTTGTGGGGGTAGTGCCGGACAGTCTCCTTCACCACCTGCACCGCGCCGCCGGTCTCGTCCTGCAGGCGTTTTGCCTCCTCGTCGGGCAGGTCCGTCATCCAGCGTTTAAGCATGGCGAACTTCCGGTCCTTGCCGTCTTTACCGGTCCTGACCAGCGCGGCCCGGGCATCCTCGGGGGACAGGCCGACCCGCTCGGAAATCAGGGCGGCCACCGCGTCCCGCCGGTCGTCCGGAACCTTTCGCGGGTCCACCCACAGCGAGGAGGCCTCCCGGTTGGTGGCGAGGATCACGCCGTTCCGGTCGAATATCTCCCCGCGCGGCTCCGTGATCGGAATTTCCACCACATGAAACTCCTGCTCCTCCATCAGCTTCTCCCCGGGGGTGAAGTGAAGCAGGTGAAGCCGAAGCACCAGCACAAAGGCCACGGCGGCGAAGATGACGAACACCGTCCAGGCGGCATGCCGCTGGGGGGCTCCCGGGCGCTCACCGTCCAGCCTCAGCAGCATCGGCGTTTTGAAGGAGAATTTGCGGTAGCCCATTTTCAGGCCTCCCCCGGGTGGTTGCCGGTTACAGCGGCGCCATGAGCGCCTCCAGAGACTTGTCCAGCGAAGAGTCATCCGCCGCCAGCGCCGGGACGGCGGCCGCCGGCGCGGGGCCGGCCTGCGGCGCCGACCCGGCCGGACTGGGCGCCGCGGCCAACAGGGCCCCGCGGATCCCCCCGGCGTCCCGCGGGGCGGCCGGGGCGGGCGGCACGGCGAGGGGCGGGAGAACCTCCGGGGCGTCCAGCAGCAGGGGAAGCTCGAACAGGGTGTCCATCCGGACCACCTCGACCTGCTCCAGCGCGGGCATGCGGAGCCCGAGCGCCTCGGCCTGGGCGGTCAGCCATTCCATGCTTTTCATCTGCGCCTCGAGCGCGAGGGTCTCGTCCAGCCGGCGCACGGTGTTTCTTCGCTCCGTGTCGGCCTTGTGGAACTGGTAGTCCGTCTGGCGCAGCTGGATGTTCAGGGCCGCGTCCCAGGTGAGCGCGCCGAACAGGACGGCCACCAGAGGCGCCCAGACAATCCACCCGTAGCGCGCCTGCCGCACCAGCATTCTGCTGCATCCCTTGTACATCCGCTCACGCCTCCTTTCCGTCGCCGCCGGCGAGCCGCTCCGCCACGCGCAGCCGCGCACTCTTCGCGCGGGGATTTTCCCGCGCCTCTTCGGGCCCCGGAACCACGGGCCGCGCAACCGGCAAACGGAACCGCGCCGGAAACGACGCCCCCCGGCGCCCGTCGCGCAGCAGCTCCACCACCGGCCTCGAGGCCTCCCGAAACAGGGTCTTCACAATCCGGTCCTCGCCCGAGTGGAAGGTGATGGCCACCACCCGCCCTCCGGGCGCCACCGCCTCCAGCGCCTGCCCCACGCCCGCGCGCAGGGCCGAAAGCTCGTCGTTCACCGCGATGCGCACCGCCTGAAACACCGTGCGCGTCTCGGCGGGCTCGCCCTTCACAAAGGGCAGCGCCTCGCGCACCGCCGCCGCCAGGTCCTCCGTCGTCTCCATGCGCCCCGCGCGCGCGCGCGCCAGCACGGCCCGCGCGATCCGGCCGGCGGGCCCGATGTCGCCGTATTCGCGGAGCACCCGGGCCAGTTCCGCCTCCGTGGTCCCCGCCAGCCAGGACGCCGCGGTGACCGGGGCGGTCGTGTCCATGCGCATGTCCAGCGGCCCCGGCGCCTGAAAGGAGAATCCGCGCCCCGGCGTGTCTATCTGCATGCTGGAAACCCCCGCATCAATGAGCACACCGTCCACAGGACCCCAGCCCAGGCCGGACAGCACCTCTTTCAACTCTCCGTAGTTGGCGCGCACCACCCCGGCGGACCCATGGGGCGCCAGCCGCCGACGCGCCGTCTCCACTGCGGCCGGGTCGCGGTCCAGCGCCAGCAGACGGCCCGTGGTGAGCCGCTCCGCAATGGCCGCGGAATGCCCCCCGGCCCCCGCCGTGCAGTCCACATACCGGCCGTCCGGCCGCACCGCCAGCCACTCCAGCGCCTCCCGCAGCATCACGGGGACATGAAGCGCGGCGCCGCCGTTCGTGTCGGCCATGGTCCCTCCGGAACGGGTGCTCAGGCCGCCACGGGGGCGGAAAACCCGGTGACCGCCTGCACCTCGGTCTCGTGGCAGTCAAACTGGTGCGTCAGCGCCATCTGCCGGAGCAGCATGCGCATGTACAGGCTCAGGCAGGCCAGCTTAAGGTCGCCCTTCGCCGCCCGGAACTGGCCAAGCCGCTCCAGAATCACCGCCATGCTCAGATAACTCACAAACCCCACCCCCGCCAGATTCAGCACCACCTTGTGGCGCCCGTCGCGCAGGCACCCGGAAAGCGCCAGCCGCAGCACGGCAACGCCCTCCTCGTCAATCACGCCGCGAAGACGCAGCACCGTCACAGCCCCGTTCTCCAGCCGCTCCACGTTCAGCATCCCGTGCTCCCTTCATCCGTTGTCAGCCCGCAGTCCCTCATCCGGCGGCCGAACAGCCCGGCCGCCACAGCCTTGTAGGTGTCTTTCTGGCCCTGCTGGTATGCCTTCCATCCCGCCACGCTCCACAGTTCGAGCGTCTCGCCGACTCCGATCAGGATCGCCTCGCGCAGGAAGCCCGCGTAGTCCTTCAGCGGCGCGCCGACCAGCAACCGGCCCTGGGCGTCAAGCTGCGTGAACGACGCGGCCCCAAAGTGGCGCAGGAACGCCAGCACCTCGGGGTCCATGCCCCCGTCCTTCAGGCGGCCCATCACCTCGCGGTACTTTGGCTCGGGATAGACAAAGAGCGCATCGTCAAATCCGCGGGTGACCGCCCAGGACAAATCCCCCCGGTCCTGCATGAGCTTGCGGATGTCCATGGGCACGGGAAACCTTCCGCGCTCGTCCAAAGACACGTGATATTCGCCGAAGTAGGTGCTCATGACTCAACCCGTTGGTTCCGCAAAAACTCCCAAATAAGCCACGGAACACCCCCAATCTATCACGTTCACGCCCAAATGTCAACTCTTATTCTTGCGTAACCAGCATTGTATGAAGAGGATAGGAAAGAATCCAAACCCGCAAAAGCGCGATATGTTGTGGTTCTTTCAGAGAGCATAGCACATATTGTGTTTTGCGCGCATAAGGACGGGGGAACAAAAAAAGCCGGACCGGTCAGACGGGTCTGACTGGTCCGACGAGGTCGGCACTCAGGGCATGAAGGGGTGACGGTTACTGTGCGGGCGGTGTGTCCGTTGGCGCGGGGGCCTCCGCGCCGGGAGTCTCCGGCGGCGTGTAGCCGGGCAGGAGTTCCTCCTCATCGCCGTCGCGGAGCTTGCGGAAACCCTCCTGGAGGTGCACCCGGTGGTCTTCGCCGACCACCTTGTCCGTCTGCTCCTCGTCCTTGACGGCCTCGTTCCAGCGGGCTTCCTCGATGGTGTAGAAGAACATCTGCTTGGGCCCCTCGTGCAGGCGGAGGCGGCCGCCGATGAGCACGGGCTCGTTGACCATGTCGGCCGGCTTGGCGAGCTTGACCTCGATGATGTCGCGCATGGGGGGCGCCTCGCAGAAATAGCAGGTCATGGGCACGGGCAGGAGCATGAACTCGGTGACGTTCTTGAACTGGTCAATGGGGCTCATGAACCCGCAGATGTTGACGAGGCGGCCGTCCTTTTTCTTGAGGGTCTCGGGGAAACCCGCGCCGGTGCTGCGCTTTCCCGTGACGCTGCGCAGCTCCTCCCAGTCCACAACCTCCACGCCGTCGCTGCGGTGCTTCTCCTCGAAGGCCGCGCGCATCTGCTCGTAGCGCTCGCGCAGGGCGTCGCGGCGGGTGTAGCCGTTGACCAGGACGATGCCCGCGAGCACGGCGATCACGCCGACCAGGGTCAGGAGGTCGCGTTTGGCTTTGCGTCTCATGCGCTTCCTTTCTTGTGCGGGGCGCGCGGCCTAGAGTTCCGCGAGGTCGCGCGCGATGTCGGTCCGGTAGGCCTGCCACGCGGGGAGGATGCCCGCCACCAGGCCCATGAGCAGGACGGCGGAGTAGGCGGTGATGATATCCGGCCCCAGGGCCACGGCGGAGACGTGGAACCCGAGCTTCGCCACCAGGTACATGCCCAGCCCGTAGCATACCACGGCGCCGAGGAGCCATCCCACCCCGATGCCCAGCACGGTGACCCAGAAGGCCTCGATGAGGACGGCGCCGAAGATCTCGCCGCGCGTGGCGCCCAGGGCGCGCATGACGGCCAGGTCGCGCCTGCGCTGCAGGATCGCCATGTACAGGCCAATGAGGATGGACATGGAGGAGATGACGACCACCAGGTAGCCGATGGCCAGCAACACCGCCTTTGCCGTGCCCAGAAGCTGCTCGTACAGCTTCTGAATCTCGTTCACCGGCACCGCCGCCATAACGTTGTACTGCTTGTTGATCCTGTCCTTGTACTCGAAGCGCAGGGCGGGCGACGCCAGCTTGACCAGGCCCGCGGTGATCTCCGCATCCGCCCCCCCATGATCATGGGCATGGTCATGGTCATGGTCGCCCTCCCCGTCGTGCTCGTGCCCGTGCTCTTCCTCCGCCTCCGCGTCGCCGTGGTCGTGGGCGTCCCACACGGACTCCATGCTGCAGAAAATGGCCCGGTCATTGGGGGTACCGGAGCGGCGCATCACGCCGACCACGGTGTAGGGCTTGTCCTCATGGGCGTGCGCCCCCGGCATGTCCACAAACCCGTGGGTGCTGATGAACGACGACCCGACCCGGAGCCCCGTGTCCTGCGCCACCGCCGCGCCGATGACCGCCTCGTAGGCCTTGCCGAAATACACGCCCTCCTCCAGCTCGTAGGGACGCCGGTCGCCCCAGGTGAAGTCCATCAGCGCGCGGTCCGTGCCGATGATCCGGTATCCCTTGAACGTGTCGCCCATGCCCAGGGGGAACGCGGCCTCCACGTCCTCCAGCTTCGCGATCTCCTCGAAGTCCGCGCGGCTCATGTTGCCCGTGGGCGCGTCGAGAAAGTACACCGTGCTGAGCACGAGCTGCAGGGGGTTGCCCTTGGCCCCGACGACCAGGTCGAAGGCCTGCCCCTCCTCCTCGAAGCGCTTCTGCGTCTGCTCGCGCAGCGTCAGCACCGCGGAGATCAGGGCCACGCCGAGGGCCACCGAAATGATGGTCATGGCCGTGGTCAGTTTCCGGTTCCACAGGTAGTTCCACGCGACATGCCACAGGCTCATGACACCGTCTCCTTCACGAGGTCCGTGCAGTCGTGCATCTGCGGGAGCCGCTCGGCGATGGCGCGGTCGTGCGTCACCAGCAGCAGGGTCACGCCCTCCTCTGCGCACAGCTCAAGCAGCAGCGCCATGACCGACTCCGCCGTCTTCGGGTCCAGGCTGCCCGTCGGCTCATCCGCAACAATCAGCTTCGGCCGGTTCACCAGCGCCCGCGCGATGGCCACCCGCTGCCGCTCGCCCACGCTGAGCGTGCCCGGGCGGCTGTGAAGCCTGTGCCCCAGGCGCACGCGCTCCAGCATGGCCGTCGCCCGCGTCTTCCACTCCTTCTCCGGCACCACATCGGCGAAACGCATGCCCAGCACCACGTTCTGCAGCGTCGTGAACGGCGCCAGCAGGTTGAAGGTCTGAAAAATGAACCCGTACCGCTCCCCGCGGAACGCGTCCAGCCGGCTGCCCGACAGCCCCGTGATGTCCACCCCGTCCACCCGTATCTGCCCCCCGTGCGGGCGCAACAGCCCCGAAATCAGGTTGAGCATCGTGGATTTGCCGCAGCCGCTCGGGCCCCACAGGGCCACCCGGTCGCCGGGCGCCGCGTGGAACGCGTCGCACTGGAACGCAACGCCCGGCCCCAGCGTCCGCCGCACGCCTTCCATTGTCACCATGTGCTGATCTCCAGCGTTGCCTCCCCCCAGACAACGCCTTCATGCTACCACGTCATTTCCCCGCCGCGCCCTCTTCGGGTGGCAGCGGGCCTCTCCACATGATAACCCATTATCATGTAGAAAGGCAAAACCGGCCGCGGCGCATTTCCTTTGGACGCCCGGGCCGGATATGATAGGGGCGTTGGCGGACGGGCGTGGCAGGAGCGCGGGACGCATGCGGGACATGTCGAGAAGAACGGCCCTTGGCGTGATGGCGGGGGGCGCGCTGGCGCTGGGCGGGCGCGCGCGGGCCGCAGCGGACGCCCCCGCGTTTCAGACGCGGGGGGTGGTGCTATACCCCTTTGACCTGTCCCTGGAGGACTGGCCCGACCGCGCCGCCGCGGCGGGCCTTACCACCATCGGTCTGCACGCGGGACGGCGGTTGGACGTGCTCGCGGAGTTCGTGCGTTCGGCCCGGGGGGAGCGCTTCCTGTCCCGTTGCGCCGCTCTCGGGCTGGGGGTGGAGTACGAGGTGCACGCTTTCGGCGACCTGCTGTCCCGCGAATGGTTCGCCTCACCGGACATGGACATGTTCCGCATGGACGCCTCGGGGGCGCGCACGCCGGACTTCAACTGCTGCCCCTCCTCGCCCCGGGCGCTGGAGATCATCGCGGAGAAGGCGGTGGCCTTTGGCCGGGTGCTGAACCCCACGACGGGGCGGTACTACTACTGGCCCGACGACGGGCGGGAGTGGTGCCACTGCCCGAAGTGCGCCGGCCTTTCGGCCACGGACCAGGCGGTGACGGTGGAGAACGCGATCGCGGCGGCCCTGCGGCGGGAGCTGGACCCCGCGGCCACCCTGAGCCACATTTCCTACAACATGACCCTGCCGCCGCCGAAAACGGTGCGGCCGCATGAGGGGCTCTTTCTTGAGTTCGCGCCCATCGCCCGCGCCTACGACCACCCCATAGACGACCCGGACGCCCCCCTGTCCGCGACCCCGCCGGAACCCTCCTCGCACGCCGGGTATTTGGAGATTTTGGACGCCAACCTGGCGGTGTTCCCCCGCGCCACGGCGCAGGTGCTGGAATACTGGCTGGACGTTTCCCGCTTCTCCGGCTGGAAGCGCCCCTCCGTGAAAATCCCCTGGAACCCGGAAGTGATGCGCGCCGACGCGGCGGCCTACGCGAAGCGGGGCATCCGCCACGTCACCACCTTCGCCACCTGGATAGACGCGGACTATGTGGGCCGTTTCGGCGACCCGCCCCTCGCGGAGTACGCCGCGGCCCTAGGAGGACAGCCTCATGCCGTGGAAAAGTAACCTCTTGTTTCTGGCGGCTGCGGCCGCCCTCCTCGTGCCGGCCGGGTGCGCCACCACCGCGCCCCCAGGCGCGGCGCCGCTTGCCGTGCCCCGAATGACGGAGCCCGTGACGGCCGACGGCAGTCTGGACGAGCCCTGCTACCGCGCCCACGCCCCCCTGAACGTCTTCGTGCGCGCGGGGGACGGCGGCCTTGCGGAAACCGGCACCCGGGCATGGCTCTTCTGGAGCGGCGACCGGCTGGTCTGCGCCTTTGCCTGCGCCGACGACACCCCGGCGGCCGCGCCCCCGACGGCGCGCGAACTGGACGTGGACGGCCAGGACCGCTGCGAGCTGTTCCTCTGGAACGGGGACCCCCGGGCGGTCTACCACTGCATCGAGGCGGCCCCGCTGGGCGCGGTGCACGACTACTCGGGCCAGTTCTACCGGAAGTTCGACGACGCCTGGACGCCCGGCGCGGAGGGGGTGGTGGCCGCCCGGTCCTGCCGGGGCGCGTATGCCGTGGAGATGGTGCTTTCGCGCCGCGCGGTCGAGGCCATGGGCCTGCGCCTCGCGCCGGGCGGGCGTTTCCGCGCGGGGCTTTTCCGCGCCGATTTTGACCGGCTGAACGGCGAGCCCCGCTGGATCACCTGGAAAAACCACCCCGGCAAGCCCGACTTCCACACCCCCGACTCCTTTGGGGAGGTCGTGCTGGCCGAATGACCCGCGGGCATTCCCGCCGGAGGTTCCCGTCATGCTCATCTGGGTCGCCCCGCTCCTGCTCACCGCCCATCTCTCCGCGGGCCAGAATCTGGCGGAAGCCATTCAGACCCTGGGGAAGGACGCCGTCTGGACGGAGCTTTCGTCTTGCGCGCTGGACTTCCCCTCCTTCCATCCGCAGGGGATGACCGCAGTGGGCGACCGCCTGTTTCTGTCCTCGGTCGAGGTGCTCGACCGGGAGGCGGGCAAGGGAACCGGCCACCTGTTCGAAATGGACCGGGACGGAAAAAAGCTCCGGGAAATCACCCTGGGCGAGGGGGCCCTGTACCACCCCGGCGGCATTGACCACGACGGCGCGCGCCTCTGGGTGTCCGTGGGGGAGTACCGCCCTGACAGCCACTCCATTGTCTACACGGTGGACCCGGAGACGCTGGAGGCGCGGGAGCAGTTCCGCTTTGCCGACCACCTGGGAGCGGTGGCCCACCTGCCGGAGGAGGGGGTGCTGGTGGGGGTGAGCTGGGGGGCGCGCCGCTGGTATTCGTGGAAGACCGAGACCCGGGACGGCGCCGTCACGGTGCCGGACCCGGACCATCCCGAATCGCGCCCCAACGGCAACCATTACATAGACTATCAGGACATGCAGCGTGTTCCCGGCACCCGGCTGCTGCTCTGCGCGGGACTCCAGCAGTACACGCTGCCGGGGAGCCGTCTGCCCGCGCTGCGGCTGGGGGGCATTGATCTTGTGGACACCGCAGGTCCCGTCGCCGTCCACCAGATCCCCGTGCCCGTGAGAAACGCCGGCGCCCCCGCGTGGACCCAGAACCCCTTTCTGGCGGAGGCGATGGAAGGCGGGGTCCGCTTCCTCTTCATCAGCGGCGACGACCGCTCCACCCTGCATGTTTTCGAGGCGAAGCCGCGCCCATAAACCCCATGCGCGAAAAACCGCTTGACATTCTTCACGTTTTTCACCAAAATAGGGGTGGGCGGACAGGACTTGTTCGCGCGGGACTTTTCTTGGGAATGCGGGCTTTCCCAGCCTTCCTTGATTTTGTGAGGGGAAGGTGAGGGTAAAGTGCGCCCCGGCCGGATTTCGGCCGGAAAAAAGGGCCCCTCGGGCCTAAGGAGATCATTCCTATGAGACGCAAAGGATTTACCCTGATTGAGCTGTTGGTAGTCATTGCCATCATCGGCATTCTGGCGGCGATTCTGCTGCCGGCGCTGGCGCGGGCGCGCGAGGCGGCCCGCCGCTCCTCCTGCCAGAACAACCTGAAGCAGATGGGCGTGGTGTTGAAGATGTATGCCAACGAGGCGAAGGGCAGCTTCCCGACCATTCAGGGCGGCTATTTCCCCTGGCGCAGCGCGACGGGCCGCGCGGCTTCCGTTGACCTTTCGCCGAACATCTTCGCAATCTACCCGGAGTACCTGGCAGACGCGAACGTGCTGGTGTGCCCGTCCGACCCCGAGGCGGGCGAGGCGGCGGACCTGTTCACGAACCCGAACAACGGCGAGTTGTGCGTGGGCAGCTACCTGTGGCCGGCCACGGGGACGGGCGCGGGCAAGCAGCGCTGCGCGAGCGCCACGGACATCAGTTACTCCTACATCGGCTGGACGCTGGACTGCTACACGGACCGGTGCGGCACGGAGCAGTTCACAGCGGTGCAGCCCATCCTTGCCCTGCTGAGCACCCCGCCCCCCATCCCCACCGACTCACCCGGCCCCGCCCAGCTGGTGGCCGCAGTGACCAAACTCTTCAGCACCGAGGTGCTCCAGGCGATGATGGCCGGGGCGAACAATGTGTCCCCCGCCCAGGCGGCCCAGCTGGCGGCGGTATTTGACAGCGACATTGAGGGCCTGCTCCCGGGCGTGGGCAACGGCATGGGAACCACCATCTACCGCCTGCGCGAGGGCATCGAGCGCTTCCTGATCACAGACATCAACAACCCCGGCGCATCCGCGCTGGCCCAGAGCGGCCTGCCGGTCATGTTCGACCAGGTGGCCCGCGTCGCCGAGGCGTACAACCACGTGCCCGGCGGCTCCAACATCCTGTTCATGGACGGCCATGTGGAGTTCCAGCGGTATGAGCGGCTCGGCGACGGGCTGCCCAACGAGCTCGTGGCGAACTCCCTGGCCATGATGTCCGGCATATTCACGGAGTAACCCCCGCCCCGTTTCAGTGGATGCCAGGGCGGCGGCACATCCCGTGCCGCCGCCCTTTCTGTCTCCCCGGCCGGGGGGACAGGCTTGTTTCTCCGCCGGCTTCTGCTACAATGGCCTCCATGAAAGCACAGGAGTTTTGGGACATCTATCTCGGGGCCATGACGCCCGCGGAGTTCATGGCCGCCTTTGACGACCCGGAACCGGAGCACTGCGTGGCCGTGTATGTGCGCCAGCGCCCGGCCTTCTTCGGCATCGTTCGCCGCACGAGTTGGCGGGAAACCTTCCGAGCGGAGCGCCAGTTCAATCGTGCCGAGGTCGCCGCAGGACTCACCGCCTGGCTCGAGGAGACCCGGGAGCAGTGGGAGGAGCCCGCCGCCGCCGCCCGCACGGAGCGCGCCGCGCGCCGCGCCGCGCTGGAGGCCCGGATGGCCGCAGAGGCCGCCGCACCGCAGGCCCCGCAGGACACACCCCCTCCCGTGACCGGAGATGCCGCTGAACCGGCGCAGCTTCCGCCTTCCGGGGAGGCGGTTGAGGCCGCCCCCCCCTCCCCCGCTCCCGCGCCCCCTCCGGGCTTGCCTGACCCCGCGCCGGGACAGGCCTGACCCGCCGCCATGCGGTGCGCCGACGTCCCGGAACACCTCCTTGCCCTCGCCCCCAACTGGGTGGGCGACGCCGTCATGTGCACCCCCGCGCTGCGCGCGCTCAAGAACGCCTTTCCCCAGGCCCGGCTCACCGTCGCGGGGCGCGCCGCCGTCTGCGCTCTGCTGGAGGGGCTCCCCTGGGTGGACGCCCTGCATCCCCTGCCCGCCCGGCCCGGGACGGCGGAGCTGTTCCGCCACGCCCGCGCGCTGGCCCCCGCCGCGTGCGACCTGGCCGTGGTCTTCCCCCATTCCTTCCGCGCCGCCCTGCTGGCGCGGCTGGCCGGGGCCCGCCACCGTATCGGACACGACCGCAACGGGCGGGGATTCCTGCTCACAGAGCGCGTGGCCCCGCACCGGGTGGACGGACGCATCACCCCGGTCTACATGGCCTTCGAGTATCTGGACGTGGCGGAGGCGGCCGGAGGGAAACGCGACGGCCTCGGCCCGGAGCTTGCGGCCCCGGAGGCCCTGCGCGCGGAGCTCGCGGAACGGTTCGCCGGAGAGGGCCCCCTGGTGGCGCTCGCGCCCGGCGCGGCCTTCGGCCCGAGCAAGCAGTGGCCCGCTGAGCGGTTCGCCGCCCTGGCGGACCATCTGCATGAGCGCCGCGGCGCGCGCTGCGTCCTCCTGACCGGGCCCGGCGAGGAGGACACGCGCCGGGCGGTGCTGGCCGCCGCGCGGCATCCCCTGCTCGAATGCCCCCGGCAGGGCCTCGACATGCTCAAGGCCGCCGTGTCGCTCGCGGACCTGCTGGCCGGCAACGACAGTGGGCCGCGCCATGTCGCCGTGGCCTTCGGGAAGCCCGTGGTGTGCGTCATGGGCCCCACCTCCCCCGCCTACACGGACGGCCCCTGGGAGCGGGGCCGCGTGCTGCGGATTGATGTGGACTGCGGCCCCTGCCAGCAGCCCGTCTGCGCCACGGACCACCGCTGCATGACGGGCATCTCCGTGGACGCGGTGGCGGAGGCCGCGCTGGCGGCCCTGGACCTTCAACCCCCGCGCGGCCCGGCCCCGCGCGATGAGGAGCCCGCATGAAAGGCATCTATGTCATCACCATGTGGTCCGGCGGCAAGCCCGCCAAGAAGTGGCAGAGCGAGGGCACCCCGGAGAGACTGCCCACGGGCACCGGCGTGAGTTTCGTGAGCCTGGACACCAAACTCCGCGTGGAGGTCATCGGGAGCATCTCCGTGGAGGAATACGAGTCCGGCCGCGCCGAACTGGAAATGGCGCTGCGAAACGGGGACGCCCCCGGCCCCGGCCCCGGCGCGGAATCGGAGCGGCTCTACTGACGCGGCAGCCGGTGACCGGGCAGGGTAGGGAAGTGGGGGCGGCCCGGATGGTACACTACGCGCACCAAAACTGAAACCGTATCATGATCCGGCGGTGCCGGACGGAAGGCGTGCGCATGGCCAGAAATGTTCGATCGGAGAAATCCCCGAGGCAGGGCAAACCGGCGGCCCCCCGCAGGCCGGGCCGGTCCGCCGCCCCCCGCCCGAAAACCGCGGACGCCAAGCCCTTCCGCGCTGACAAACCCGCCCGGTCCGGCGCACCGGACCGGCCTTCCCCCCGCCCGAAAGCCTCCGCCTCCAAGCCCTTCCGCGCGGGCAGGCCCTCCCGGCCCGGCGCACCGGACCGGCCCAGCCCGCGCGCCGAAGGCGGTGATGCCGTCCCGCGTCCCCCCCGTCCCGCGCACGCCCCGCGTCCGCTGCGTCCGGGACGCCCCCCGCGTCCGGCGGTGAAGGCCGCGCGCGCCGCGGCGGCGGACCGCGGCCCCGCGGCGAACATCGTCCATGTGAAATGGACGAAGACCCGGGGTCTCCAGCTTCCCGGCATCGCCGAGGCGAAGGAGTTTTTCCGCCACGAGACGCTGGAGCACGCCGTGGAAAAGCTGCTGGTCAGCCGCGACCCGCTCCTGCAGCCCGCCCTGCGGAAACTGCTGGGGGACGCGCCGCTGTTCTCGCTCACCTTCGACCTGGCCTGGGAGGAGGCGCACCGCTTCTGCTACCTTGTGACGGCGTCGAACCGGAACCGGGACAAGGGGACGGCGGTCCTGATGCTGGCGCGCAACCACCAGGAGTACGGGGTCGCCCTGCGCGCGGAGTGCGAGAACGCGCGGGCGCTGTACGAGGCGGACCCGAGGCACGTGGCCCCCTTTCTCGGGGCGGGCTTTGTCTATCTGCCCGACCGGTACAAGCGGGCGGAGATGGGGCGCGAACTGCCCGCATGGCTGGCCGCGTGGCCGGCCGACGCCGCGCCCATGGCTGTCGGCAACCCGGCCCAGCTCGCGGCGGGCGGCGCGGGCGGCGTCCGCCTCCTCACGCGGCGGGACACGGACAAGCTCCGCGCGGGAATCGTCACCCTGCTGTTCCGCGTGTGGCGGGCGCAGGCGGGGCGGTCGCTGAATTTCTCCGCCCTGCGGCCGCAGGATTTCCTGGTGGCGCGGGAGGGGAACTCGGGGCTGCGGCCCGTCCTGCTGGGCACGCGCGCCCGGCTGATGTCGCTGCCGGCCGAGAAGTTTGTTCGGCGGGTGCTTGCCGCCGCGTGGGACACGCCGTCGGGGTCCTTTTCCCTGGCGCCTTCAGACCCGGCCCTGTTCCTGGAGGCCGTCACGGACGCCTGCGGGGAGGAGGGGCGCGCGCTGGTCGCCGGCGCCCTTGCGCCGCCGGCCGGCGGGGGCGCGCCGCGCCAGGTGAAAAACACCGCGCTTCCGCGCGACTACGTTGACAATCTGCGCCAACTCATGCTGAAATGACCCTCAAATCCCCGCCCCCAGGGCGCGCTGTTGGAAGGAAACCCGGATGAGCGCCAGACTTCTCTTTGCAGCCGTTCTGCTGTGCGCGGGCCTCTGCGCCGCCGCGCCGATGCCCGTGTTCCATGTCGCCGTGCACGGCAACGACGCATGGTCCGGCACCCTGCCCGAACCGAACGCGGAGGGGACCGACGGCCCCTTCCTGACCCTGGGCCGGGCGCGGGAAGCCCTGCGCGCGGCGGGCACGTCGGAGGGCGGCATGGTTTACGTCCACGCGGGCGCGTATTACCTGACGGAGCCCCTCGTGCTGGAGAAGGAGGATTCGGGCTCCGAAACCTTCCCCGTGGTGTGGCAGGCCGTGCCGGGGGAGACGGTGCGCATTGTCGGCGGCCGGCCCGTCACAGAGTTCACCCCGCACGCGGGCGAAATCCTCAAGGCGGACATGACGCCCTTCGCCCTGCCCAAGGGCGCGCCGCGCCAGCTCTTCTTCAACGGCGAGCGCCAGATCCCCGCGCGCTGGCCGAACAAGGGGGAGGACGACATGCCCGGCGGCAAGTGGGCTTTCGTCCAGACCCGGGTGGACGCCGCCCCCGAGACCTCCTTCGTGACCGCTTCGGACCGGCCCGCGGGCTGGAAGAGCCTCGCGGGCGTCGAAGTCTCGATCTGGCCGAACTACAACTGGTGGCAGACCATCACCCCGCTGAAGGCCTTCGACGCGGCGACGCGCACGGTGGAGCTGGGCGAGAAGCTGCCCTACACCATCGAGCCGGGCCGCCGCTTCTTCTTCCAAAACGTGCTGGAAGAGCTGGACGCCCCCGGCGAGTTCTGCCTGAACGACGCGTCGAACACGCTGTACTTCCTGCCCCCGGCGTCCATGGAGGCCGCCGAGGTGATCGTGCCCGCCGTGGAGACCCTCGTGCGCATGAAGGGCGCCGCCCATGTCGCGTGGATGGGCTTCACGATGGAGGCCTGCACCGCCGAGGCGGTCCGCATCGAGGACTGCGTGTCCGTGCTCGCCGCGCGCTGCGTGATCCGCAACACGGGCGGCTACGGCGCCGTGGTCAGCGGCGGCAAACAGTGCAAGGTCGCGGGCTGCGACATTTACGCCACGGGCCGCGGCGGCGTCTCCCTCGACGGCGGCGACCGCAAGACCCTCACCCCGGCGTCGCACGAGGCGGTGAACAACCACATCCACCATTTCGGCGCGATCTTCCAGACCTACCAGACCGGCGTGACCGTCGCGGGCGTGGGCAGCCGCGTCGCCAACAACCTCATCCACGACGCGCCGCACATCGGCATCCTGCTCAACGGCAACGACCACATCATCGAGTACAACGACATCCACCACGTGTGCCTGGAGGGCAGCGACAACGGCGGGTTCTACATGGGCCGCGACTGGACCCAGCGCGGAAACGTGCTCCGGTTCAACAAGTTCCACGACATTTACGGTTTCGGCCTGGCCGGGCTCGCTGCGGGCACCGACGGCAAGTACCACTACGACGCCCCGCACCAGGCCTGGGGCGTGTACCTCGACGACTGCTCCAGCGGCGTGACGGTGCAGGCGAACATCTTCTACCGCGTGCCCCTGTGCGGCGTCATGATCGGCGGCGGGCGCGACAACCTCGTGGACAACAACGTCTTCGTGGACTGCGTGCCCGCGCTCCACATTGACGACCGGTGGGACGCCTACTGCTGGGACATCATGCAGGAGCGGCTGGAGGCCATGGACTACAAGAACCCGCCGTTCAGCACGCGCTACCCCGAGCTGCTGAAGATGGGCGACGACCCGCGCAAACCGGCGAACAACACCTTCACGAACAATGTGGTGGCCTACACCCGAGACGACTACCGCGGACTCAGCACGGCGAAGCCGGGCTCGTCCACGGCGGTCGCCTACACTCTCAGCCCCTACGACCCCGAAACCACGACCTTCGACAACAACCTCATCTTCCACACCGCAACCCCGCAGGTGGCCGCGCGGTCCTACAAGAAGGACGACGCGGCGGACGTTCCGTGGACGGAGTGGCAGGCGCGCGGGCATGACAAGAACAGCCGCCTCGCGGACCCGAAGTTCTTCCGGCCGGAGGAGGACAACTACATGATGCGCCACGATTCCCCGGCCTTCGAGATGGGGATCAAGGACATTCCGGACTACCGGATCGGCCTGTACAAGGACGAGTTCCGCGCGTCGTGGCCGCCGCCCGCCCAGGAGCGGCGCGACGGCGGCGACCACCGCGAGTGGGTTGTGGAGCCGTAACCAAAGAGGGAGAGCGGAAAATGGGCATCGTCATCGGACTCGACGTCGGCACCAGCGGGACCAAGGCCGTCGCCATGGATGAAACCGGGCGCCTGATGGCGTCCGCGCTCGTGGAATACCCCCTGCACAGCCCCAAGCCGGGCTGGGCGGAGCAGGACCCCGCGGACTGGCGCGCCGCCGCGCTGTCGGCGCTGTCGCAGCTCGCCGCGCAGGTGAACCCCGCCGACGTGAAGGGCATCGGCCTCACGGGCCAGATGCACGGGTCCGTGTTCCTCGACGCGGAGAACAACGTGCTGCGCAACGCCCTGCTGTGGTGCGACCAGCGCACGGCCGCCCAGTGCGACGCCATCACGGAGAAGGTCGGCGCGGCGCGGCTCATCGAGATGGTGTCGAACCCCGCGCTCACGGGCTTCACGGCCCCGAAGATTCTCTGGCTGCGGGACAACGAGCCGCACCTGTACGAGAAGGTGCGCCGGGTGCTCCTGCCCAAGGACTACATCCGCTGGGTTCTCACGGGCGAGTACGCCACCGACGTGGCCGACGCCTCGGGCACCCTGCTCTTCGACGTGAAAAACCGGTGCTGGCACCGCGAGCTGCTGTCCCTGCTGGACATTGACCCCGCGCTGCTGCCCGCCTCCTTCGAGGGGCCGGAGGTCACCGGCACCCTCACCGCCGGTGCGGCCGCGCAGACCGGCCTGCCCGCGGGCATCCCCGTCGTGGCGGGCGGCGGCGACCAGGCCGCCAACGGCGTCGGCTGCGGCATCGTGCGCCGGGGCGTGGTCTCCGCATCCCTCGGCACGAGCGGCGTCCTGTTCGCCTTCGCGGACACCGTCAGCACGGACCCGGAGGGCCGCGTGCACACCTTCTGCCACTCCGTGCCGGGCTGCTGGCACACCATGGGCGTTGTCCTCAGCGCGGCGGGGTCGCTCCAGTGGTTCCGCAACCAGCTCTGGACCGGGGAGTGGGTGCGCGCGAAGGCCGAGGGCCGCGAGGTCTACGAGGACATCACCGCGGCGGCGGGCACGGCCCCGGCGGGCAGCGAGGGGCTCCTCTTCCTGCCCTATCTCACGGGCGAGCGCACGCCCCACAAGGACCCCTTCGCCCGCGCGGCGTTCATCGGCCTGTCCCTGCGGCACACGCGGGCGCACATGGCCCGCGCCGTCCTCGAGGGCGTGGCCTACGCCATGAACGACAGCACGGAGATCATGCGCGGCATGGGCGTCGCGGTGGACGAGGTGCGCTGCTCCGGCGGCGGCGCGCGCAGCGCCCTGTGGCGCCAGATCATGGCGGACGTCAACAGCGCCCCCATGGTCACCATCAACGTGGACGAGGGCCCGGCCTACGGCGCGGCGATCCTCGCCTCCGTCGCCACGGGCATGCACGCCCGCGTGGACGCGGCCTGCGACGCCATCATCCGCGAGGTGGACCGCGTGTCCCCCGACCCGGCGGCGGCGGCCGGCTACGGCCGGTGGTTCCGCGAGTACCAGGCGGCCTACCGCGCCCTCGCCCCCGGCTTCCGGCGCGCCGCCGAAATCCTCGGGTGACCGCCATGCCCTTCGAGCATGACGTGGACCTGCGCCGCACGCTGCCGGAACTGGACCCCGCCTGCTTCGACGGCGCGGACGCCAGCGACGACGTCGCCGCCGTCGCGCGGCGCGTCGGGCATCGGCCCCTGCGCAAGTACAGCCCGGCGGACCTGCTGGCCGTCGTGCGGCTGGGCGTGGCCCCGGCGCACACCGTGCCGCCCGCCGTCGCGCTGCTCGACGCCGACCCCCTGCTGGAGGCGGCGGAGCATCCCGGCGACCTGCTCACCGCCGTGCTGGAGCTGGACTCCCGGTTCTGGCTGGAGCGCCACGAGCTGTGGACGGCCATGGCGGGGGTGCTGGAGCGCGCGCTGGGCGAGATCACCGCGCGCGCGGAGAAAATGCAGGAGGAAGATGCCGGGGAGTGCTGGCTCCCGGCGCTGCTCGGAGACGACTTCATGGGCGCGGTGCTGCATTTTCGCGGCATGTTCCGCGAATAACCCCGCACCCCGGAGAAAAACATGTCGGAATCCTTTGAAATGACGGTGGACGAGGCGCAGGCCGGCCTGCGCATGGACGTCTTCCTCGCGGGAATGGTGGAGGACGCCACGCGCTCCTTCCTGAAGAAGGTGGTCCAGGACGGGCGGGTCACGGTCAACAGCCACGTCTGCAAGAAGCCCTCGCGGATGATGGCCGCCGGCGAGACGGTGGTCGTGGACCTGCCCGACCCGCCCCCGGCGGAGCCCCAGCCCGAGGACATCCCCCTCGACATCCTGTTCCAGGACGACGATGTGGTCGTGGTGAACAAGCCCGCCGGGCTGGTGGTGCATCCCGCGCCCGGCCACGACCACGGCACGCTGGTGAACGCCCTGCTCTTCCACTGCCCCGGGTTCCAGCGCGCCGGGGCCGACCAGAACCGCCCCGGCATCGTCCACCGCCTCGACCGCGACACCTCCGGCGTCATGATCGCCGCGAAGACACGGCGGGCCTTCGCCTCCCTCGCGGAGCAGGCCGCCTCCCACACCTTCGACCGGCGCTATCTCGCCCTTGTGCGGGGCGAGTTCCCCGAGGACCGCGCGCGCATAGACGCGCCCCTCGGCCGCAGCCTGGCCGACCCGTCGAAGATGGCCGTCACGGGGCTTTACGCCCGCGAGGCGGTCACCCATGTCGAGGTGCTGGAGCGCTTCGGCGCGGCCTCCCTCGTGCGGCTGCGGCTTGAGACGGGCCGCACCCACCAGATCCGCGTCCACATGCGCTTCGCCGGCCGCCCCATCCTCGGCGACCCCGTCTATGGCGTGTCCGACTTCCGGGGCATGGACCTGCCGGAGGACACCACGGCCGCCCTCAACGGCCTGCGCGGCCAGGCCCTCCACGCGGGACTCCTCGGCTTCACCCACCCCGCCACCGGCGAGCGTCTCCAGTTCGAGGCCGGCCCGCCGGAGGACTTCACCCGCGCGCTGAACGCCCTGCGCGCCCTGGCAGGAACAAAATGACCCCCCGCGGCAAGATCCACTTCAGCGGCATCGGCGGCACCGCCATGGTCGGCGGGGCGCGCCTCGCCCTCGAGGCGGGCTGGGAGGTGCGCGGCAGCGACAACCCGCTCTACCCGCCCACCTCCGACATGGTCGCCGCCCTCGGCGTGCCCGTCTACACCGGCTACGACGCCGCCAACCTCGACTGGAACCCCGACCTCGTGCTGCCCGGCAACGCCCTGAGCCGGGGCAACCCCGAGGTGGAGGCCGTCCTCTCGCGGCGCATGCGCTTCCTCAGCCTGCCCGAATGGCTCAAGGAGGAGGTGCTGCGGCCCCGGCGGCCCGTGGTCATCGCGGGCACCCACGGCAAGACCACCACCACGGCGCTCGCGGCCCACGTCCTCGAACGCTGCGGCCTCGCCCCCGGCTACCTCATCGGCGGCCAGCCCCTCGGCTTCGAGCATCCCGCGCGACTCGGCGCCCCCGGCGCGCCCTTTGTCATCGAGGGCGACGAGTACGACACCGCCTTCTTCGACAAGCGCGCCAAGTTCCTGCACTACCTCCCCGAGATCGCCGTCGTCACCTCCCTCGAGTTTGACCATGGCGACATCTACGCCGACCTCGCCGAGATCGAGACGGCCTTCCAGCGCATGCTGCGCCAGATTCCGAAGGAGGGCTGGCTCATCGCCTGCGCGGACAACCGTGCCGCGTCCCTCGTCCCCCACGCCTACTGCCAAACCGCCACCTACGGCTTCAGCGAGGGCGCGGACTGGCGGGGCGTCCCCGTCGAGCGCGGCGGGCGCCGCCTCCTCGCCGTGCTGCGGAACGGCGAGCCCTTCCTCGAAACCGAGCCCGCCCTCGCCGGGCGCCACAACGGGCAGAACGCCCTCGCCGCCGTCGCCGCCGCCGCCCTCCTCGGCGCGGACCCGGCGCGCATCGCCGCCGCGATCGCCGACTTCCCCGGCGTCAAGCGCCGCATGGAGGTCTTCCTGCGGCACCACGGCGCGGTCTTCGTCAACGACTTCGCCCACCACCCCACGGCCATCCGCGAGACCATCGCCGCCACCCGCGAGAAATGGCCCGGCGCCCGCATCCTCGCCCTCTTCGAGCCCCGCTCCAACACCACCGTCACCAACCGCTTCCAGGGCGAGCTCACCGACGCCTTCGCCGGCGCCGACCGCCTCTGGCTCGGCCCCGTCCACCGCGCCGAAAGTCTCCCCGAAAACGAGCGCCTCGACCGCGCCCAAATGACCGCCGACCTCGCCGCCCGAGGCGTCCCCGCCGACGCCTGCGACGACGTCCCCGCCCTCGCCCGCGCCGTCTGGGAAGAATCCCGCGACGGCGACGTCGTCCTCATCATGAGCAACGGCGCCTTCGGCGGCATCTACCGGATGTTCGGGGAAATGGCGGGGTAGGGATTGAAATTGCCCGTTTAGGGTGACACTTCGATCGTCAATGCCGACTCTTTCCTGTTTGTCACTCTCCATGCAGTGCATCCCGTGGAGCATCCCTCCGCCCCGTTCGCATCGCAGCCGCCCCCGCTGTCACCCCGATCCCCCTCCGTCACCCCCGCGAAAGCGGGGGCCCATGCCCAGGCGCGCGGGACAACCCGCTGACCCAAGATGGATTCCCGCATGCGCGGGAATGACGGCAAGGGTGCGTGTCTTCGCTAACGCTGCGCCCCATCCCTCTCCCCTGCGCCCCTCACATCGCCCAAGCTCCCCCGCTGTCATCCCGATCCCCCTCCGTCACCCCCGCGAAAGCGGGGGCCCATGCCCTGGCGCGCGGGGCAACCCGCTGACCCAAGATGGATTCCCGCGTGCGCGGGAATGACGGGGGTGCTGGATGTCTTTGTTTGACACCGTGTTCTTCCCAAAACGCGGGCTCCCCCAAGCCCCCCGGCCGACGCGGCCATAGCACTGCCCACCCTTCTTTCCTTGGGCTGGAGCCCCATTATTGCACGCATCCATCCCCATGAATATGATAAGCACTGCCATGCGCGGGTATCGCCCCTTCTGGGGGCTGCTCTCCCGTTTTCAAAAAATGTGGGGACTGTGGAAATGCGACAACCTGCCGTCTACATACTGGCCAGCCGAAGGAACGGAACGCTTTACACGGGGGTTACAAGCAACCTCCCGCGCCGGGTGTGGGAACACAGGAATGACCTCGTCGAGGGGTTTACCCGCCGGTATGGAGTGCACATGCTCGTCTATTACGAATGGCATGACGACATGTATGCCGCGATCCGGCGGGAGAAACAAATCAAGAAATGGCGCCGTGTATGGAAAATCCAACTTATTGAGTCGCTCAACCCAGACTGGAAGGACTTGTCGGAGGGGCCGTTGTAGCTTCCGACTTGGGAAGGACGGCGACGATATCTCGAGGCACTTCCGCGCTTCCACTGCTTGGTCAACTGCTTCTTCTTGTCACCCCTTCGCCACGACCACCAGCGCGCCGGTGTCTAGTCGGGGGAGGGTGAAGGACACGCGCATTCCGCCTTCGGGGGTGGGCTCTGCGGTGTGGGGGAGGGTGCCGTTGAACGCGCCGGGGTCGGGGGAGGATGCCGTGACGGCACCAACGGCGTTGAAGGGAACGGTGACGGTCACGCGGAGGTTTTCGGCGGGGGTGACGCGGTCCTCGAAGGAGGAGAGACGCTCGATGTGGAGGTTGTAGAGGAAGACGAGGGTTTCGGCGGGCGTGTCGCGGAGGACGATGCGGACGGTGTCGGGGGCCTCCAGGACAACGGCGGGCGGGTTCAGGGCGGCGCGGACGCGGTCGGCCCAGTCGCTTTTGTCGCCGAGGATGAGGGTGCCGCCGCGGTGGGCTAACATGCGAAGGGTGTCTTTCATGCGCGACGGGACGGCTTCCGCGTCTTCCACCACGAGGACGCGCGCGCCGGCCAGGACCGAGCCGATTCCCCTCTCCTCCGCAACCTCAAACTGGAGGTTGCGTTTGCGCAGTTCCCGCGCGAGAAAGGTGGCGCGGCACTCCTTCGTGTTCACCCAGTTCTGGAAGGGGAGAAAAAGCACAACGTCGCGGCGCGGCTGCGAGACGGCGAGCCGGTCGGCGTGGCCGCGCAGCCAGTCGGCGCAGGGGCGCACGGCGGCGGCCATGCGGGCGCGCTGGTCTTCGGGCCAGGCGGCCCAGAGGAGGTAGCCCGTGTTGTGGGCGGCGGCCTCGGTCATGGCGAGGCGGACGAGGGACGGCGGCGTGTGGTAGTCCGTCTCGGCGATGGTGGAGGCGACGACGGGCCTGCCGCGGGCGACGGCTTGGAGCTGGGCGTAGGTCGGGCCGCCCTCCAGGGTGGTGCCGTCGGCCAGCCGCCGGGGCTGGGTGCCCATGTCCTCGATGACGACGAAGTCCTCCGCCGGGCTCATCTCGAAAATATTGTACGCGAAGAGGTGGCACTGGGCGAAGAGGGCGTCGGGCTGGTTGAGGCTGTTGTTCGCCGTGACGAGGGCGTCGGGGTGGATTAGCTGGGCCGCCATGCGCATCTCGAGGAGGAAGTCGCGGGCCGTGGTGCAGCGAAAGCGGAGAAAGTCCTCCTTTTGCGCGAGGGCGGCGCGGCGAAGTCCGGCAAGGCTGCCGTCCTCCCCGGGCTGCCGCTTCCCTTCCAGATACGCCGCGAACTTCTCCATGCAGTGCGGGCAGTAGCAGCCCTTGTTGTGGACCGTCGGATTGTCGAAGAAGATGCCGTCGTGGCCCGTCTCGATCTGGCTGCGGACCATGAAGCGCTGGTAGGCGCGCCAGCCGGGGTGGTTCATGCAGGCGGGGCGGTAGTCACCGCCGTACCACGAGGGCAGCGGTTTCCCCTCCGCGTCCTGCTGGAGCCAGTCGGCGGGGGCCGAGCCGAACTCCGCGCGCATGTCGTCGGTCCAGTTTGCGTCGAAGGTGTCGAGGCCGACGATGGACGTGGCGCAGAGGTAGCCGAGAATCCCCTGGATGCCCGCGACATGGGCCTTCTTGTTGTAATTGCGGCACTGCGCCCGGTGGGCCTCCCACGTCTCCGCCGCCGGAATGCCCGTGTAGCCGTCCATGCCGAGGCCCGTGGCGTAGATAATCGTCGCGCCGCAGGCCGCCGCGGTCTCCGCCTGCTCCGCGAAACCGTTCAGATGGTCAAAGGCATGGAACGCCGCGCCCGTTCGCAGGTCGGGGGGGGCGGCAAACGCGGCGGCAGCGGCCAGCGCGAAGGCGCCAAGAAGAGCTCGGTTCATAGCACGGTCTCCTGCGTGGGGGGGCGGGGGCATTATACAGGGGGATGGACGATATGGACTTTATGGACGACACGGACGGGCAAACAGCCAGCCCACCGGCAAAACGCTTGTCCGGGCCTTCTTGTCCATGTCGTCCATACAGTCCATTCCGTCCATTCTGTTGTCCTGCCCTCCCCCCGGGCGATTCTGTACAATGCGGGGAGCACGGGCCGGACGGCTGAACCTGCATGAGGAGATTTCAGGAATGACCCGCTTGACGACGTTGTCCCTGGCTGTGTGCGTGTTCCTGGTTTGTTCCGCCGCCGGGGCGGAGGCCGGGTTCGGCGTCACGGCGGAAGCCTTTTCGTCCGCCGCGTGGGAGGTGCCGGGGGTGGACGCCGCGCAGATCGCGCTGTCCCGCGAATGGCAGGGGAACGCCTGCACCCTCCGCCTGAAGAATGTCTCCAATGCCCCGGTCTCGCCGCGCGAGGCGGTGCTGTTCCGCCTGCCGCACGCGCTGCCGCCGGAGACGGGCCTCTACGGCGAGGGCTTCTCCATGCTCTCCCAGACCGGCGGCACGCTGGGGAAGCCGGAGAACATCGGCGGCTACACGGACCGCGACCATTACCGCATCCCCCAGGCGGCCGACGCGACCACGGTGTACAACCTGCTGCTGCTGTCTCCGCCGGAGGGCGGGCATCTGCTGATGGGCTTCACCTCGTGCCGGCGCTTCGCGGGGTGTTTCCGGCTGCGTCCTGACTCGCTCGAGGTGGTGCTGGATTTGGAGGGGCTGCCGCTGGCCCCCGGCGCGGCGCTGGACCTGGAGGGCTTCTGGTTCGCCGCGGGCCCCGACCGCGAGGCGCTGCTGGCGGCCTTCGCGGAAAAGCTGTCGGAGAGCCACCCGCGCCTTCCCTTCCCCGCGCCGCCCACGGGCTGGTGCTCGTGGTACTGCTTCGGCCCGGGCGTGACCTCGCGGCAGGTCATGCGCAACCTGGAGTTCATCAAGACGGAGCTGCCCCAGCTCCGCTACGTCCAGATTGACGACGGCTACCAGGCCGCCATGGGCGACTGGCTGGAGACGGGCAAGGCGTTCAAGGGCGGGATCAAGGACCTGCTGGCGGAAATCCGGAAGGCGGGCTTTGAGCCGGCCATCTGGGTCGCCCCGTTCATCGCCGAGGAGAACTCCCGCGTCTTCCGCGAGCATCCCGAATGGTTCATGAAGGACGAGACGGGACAGCCCCTGCGCTCGGACAAGGTCACCTTCGGCGGCTGGCGCAACGGCCCGTGGTACGCCCTGGACGGCACGCACCCCGGCGCGCGGGAGCATCTGGAGTCCGTTTTCCGCATCCTGCGCGAGGAGTGGGGCTGCACCTACTTCAAGCTCGACGCGAACTTCTGGGGGGCCATGCACGGCGGGAAACTGCACGACCCCGCCGCCACCCGAGTGGAGGCCTACCGGCGCGGCATGGAGGCCGTGCTGCGCGGCGCGGGCGACGCCTTCATCCTCGGGTGCAACCACCCGCTGTGGCCGTCCCTCGGCGTGGTCCACGGCGCGCGGTCGTCCGGCGACATCACGCGGTCGTGGGACGTCTACCGGGGCATCGCGCGGGAGAACTTCCACCGGAACTGGCAGAACGGGCGGCTCTGGTGGAACGACCCGGACTGCGTGCTCCTGTCGGGAAAGCTGCCCGAGAACGAGTACTTCTTCCATGCGTCCGTCGCCCTGGCCTCCGGCGGGATGCTGCTCTCGGGCGACAACCTGCCCGCCCTCTCGGCGGAACGGCTCGCCATGCTCAAGAAACTGCTGCCGCCGTCGGGCGTCGCCGCCCGCTTCGATGGAAGCGCCTTCGACACGGGCCGGATCGCGCTGCCCGACAAGACGCTGGTCTGCGTGTTTAACTGGTCCGATGAGGCAAAGACCGCGCAGGTCACCCTGGAGGCGCCGGGGCCGGTCACCGACTTCTGGACCGGAAAGGAAGTGGAGGTAAAGGACGCCGCCGTGACGCTGCCCGACATGCCCCCCCACTCCGCGCGCGTCCTCGTGTGCCCGCCCGGCAACGACGGGCGCAACTGACGCCTATTCCGGCTTGGGCGCGTCAGGCATGGCAACATCCTGGAAGACTTCGTGCATGCGGCGGTTGCGCTCAACGAAACGTTCGAGAATCCGCAGGTCGCTTTCCGACAAGTCTTCCCGCAGCCTTTCCAGGGCGCGGCCGTAGGTCCCGGCGTAGTCCCCCATAAACGCATCGGCATCCCCGCCCCCCTGGAGGGCGGCGGCCGGATTGCCCGGCTGGAATGCAAGCTGCTCCTCGACCAACACGGCCTTGAACAGCTCGCGCCCCTCGGGGGACAGGCCGCGGGCCTGGGTGAGCAGTTGCATGTCCACGGCCTCCTCGGCCATGCGTTCCGGAAGGTCCGCCATGTACGTGTCATAGGCGGCCATCGCCTCCGGAGTCAGCATTCCCGCAAGCTGGTTCCGCAGGGTGTCGTCCGTCGGCAGCTCCGTCACGCCGGAGAAGTCACCGCCGAGAAAGTGCTGCCCGGACCGCATTAGGGTCTTCTGGTGCTCAAGGAACACCGCGCGCACCTGCGCTTCCACCTCCGGGGGAAATGCCATCTCATCCATCCAGGGCTCATACATCTGCGCCATGGTCATCTCGGCGACTTCCGCAATCATCGCCTCGCCGCCTTCCCCCTCGAACATCTTCATGAAGGACAGGGGCGAGAAGCCCTCCTCTTTCTTTTCCCCTTCGTCCTTCTCCTGCCCCAGCATGGAGAAGAGCTTGGCGATGCTCGGCTTGTCATCCGGGTCGGGTGCGTCTGCCGGGCCCGTGGCGGCTTCCGCGGGGGCCGGAGCCGGGGCTGCGGCTCCCGTCGGCGGGACGGCCTGTTTCTGGATCTGGTCCACGGCGGCGCGGAGGGATTCGAGGGACTGGGCGGTCTCCTGGGCGGTGGCCTGGAGACGGCCCATTTCGGCGCGCAGGTTGGCCAATTCCCCGGTCCGCTCCTGAAGCCGGATCAGCAGGAACCCGGACAGCAGGGCCAGCAGCAGCGCCGCGGCCCATCCGGTGAAGCCTCCATTTCGCATTGGCCGTACCCTCCCTGGCGGCGGCGCGCCGCGCTATTTCCGGTCCGGGTCCGTTTCCGGGGCCTCCCGCAGCGAGCGGATGGTGTCGAGGGCGTCCCAGTACTCCTTCAGGGCCCGCGCGCCGTCCGCCGTGATGCGGAAGTCCGTGTGGGGCACGCGCCCGTTGAAGGACTTGAGCACCTCCACGTACCCGGCCTTCTCCAGCTTGTCCATGTGGCTGGACAGGTTGCCCTTGGTCAGCCCCACGGTGTTGAGCAGGAAAGTGAAGTCCGCCACATCCAGCCCGGAAAGCAGGGTCAGGATGCGCAGGCGCGCCGGTTCGTGGATGAGCCGGTCCAGTTCACTCATTCGCGCCGCCCCCTTCCGTGTCCGGGTCGTCCTGCCCCTCGGGCACGTCCGACGCAATGGAGCGCGTGAGCTTTTTCAGGTTCCACAGGGCGTAGCGGCTGTAGGCGTGGCCGAGGAGAATGGCGATGAGGCCGTAGCCGAAGACGGGCACAATCATGTCCAGCAGCGGAAAATGGCCGGGAAACCGGATGGGCGCGCCGCACAGCAGCAGCGCGGCGTGGGCCGCGTAGAGGCCCGGCCAGACCCAGGCCCAGACACCCAGCCCCTGGTACAGGATCAGCGCGCAGAGGTAGGGGGCCATGTACAGGGCCGAGAAGGGCTGCATGTTGCGCAGGGAGACATACCCGAAACTGACGAGCACGGCGATGACGAGGTGGTAGACCACGAGCCCGCCGCCCGCCGCCGTGAGCCAGCGCGGCAGGCCGCGCCCCGCCCCGGGGTCAAAGGAGGCGTAGCCCTCGCCGCCGTAAAGCCACTGGGTCACGTTCCAGATGAACTCGCCCCCCCACCGGGACA
>JAAYBR010000070.1 GCA_012730045.1 Candidatus Hydrogenedentota bacterium
CCACCGATGAACACCGATGAACACCGATAATGAAGAGAGAATGGTTTCCAGCCTCCCATACTTCCCATACTTCCCATAACTCCCATCCCCGCCTGACCCGCCACAGAGGCGGTACTTTCTTAGCAGGAAGCGGAGCGACCGAAGCAACCTCGTTCCCGGCGCGACCCCGGTCCCCACAGCGTCTTGGCCGGTAATCCGGCAAGCCGCCCCGCGCTTGTATCCGGCGGCGTCAGCGGGTATACTGTCCGGATAAACGGCGGTGTTTGGCGTTCCCCTGTGGCGGGGCGCGGCCGCCGGGTTTTCGGCGCGGGCACCTCCGCCCGCATGCAGGAGCAAGGCTATGTGGACCCCTGGCATGGGCGAATTGATTGTGATTTTCCTGATCGTGCTCGTTCTCTTCGGCGGAAGCAAGATTTCCGGCCTGGGGAAGTCGCTGGGCACGGCCATTTCCGAGTTCAAGGGCGCCCTGAACGAGCCCAAGAAAGAGGAAGAGGAGGCGAAAAAGCCCGAGGACGAGAACAAGAACGCGTAATCCGCGGGAACGCAGCCATGGCAAGACGTTCAAGCGGGCGCGGGACAGTGTTTCCGCGCCCGTTTTTCATTAAACCGGGCCGCCCGGACGGGCGGCGGGAAGGGAGTCTGAAATGACCCGGCGAGACCGCGTGATGAGCGCCCTCAACTTCCGGCCCACGGACCGCGTGCCCAAGGACCTCGGCGGCATGCCGTCCACCTGCGTGAGCTGTTTCGCCTATCCGGGGCTGGTGCGGGCGCTGGGCCTGCCGCCGCGCCGCCCCCGTGTCTATGACACGGGCCAGATGCTGGCGCTGCCGGACACGGACGTCCTCGACGCGCTGGACTGCGACGTGGTCACCCTGGCGCCGGACATGACGAACGCCTTCCCCCAGCCGGAACTCTGGAAGCCCTACGGGTTCAACGGGCGGCTGGACGCGGAGGTGCGCGACCCCGCACAGTTCCAGGACCTGCCCGACGGCACGATCCTCCAGCCGCACTCCGGCGCGAAGATGCCGCCGGCGGCGCACGTGTTCGAGACGGAGCACGCGGGCCAGCCGATGCTGCTCACGGGCGACCTGCCCAAGCCGGACCTGGACGCCCTCCGCGCGCGGCTCGCCGCCGAGGCGTTCACGCCGGCGCAGATCGCCGCCGCGCGCGAGACGGCAAAGCGCGCGCGGGAGGCCACGGACCGCGCCACGCTCTTCCTCGGCCCCGCCGCGGGCATCGGCATCGCCAATTTCGGCGGCCTCGCCCTCTTCCCCATGCTCTGCCTCACGGAGCCGGAGTTCGTGGCGGAGCTGCACGAGCTGGTCATCGCCCACGCCCTGCGGCAGGTGGAGGCGCTGCTGCCCGAAATCGCCGAATGCGTGGACGTGTACATGGTGTCGGCGGATGACTGGGGCACGCAGAACGCCCCCATCGCCGCGCCGTGGGTCTATGAGCAGCTTTTCCAGCCGTACTACCGCCGCATGAACGACCTGATCCACCAGGTTTCCCCGCGGACGAAAACCTTCCTGCACACCTGCGGTGCGGTCTACGACCTGCTGGACGCCTTTGTGGACAGCGGCTTCGACGTGGTGAACCCGGTGCAGTGGACCGCCGGCGGCCGGTCGTGGCGGGAATGGAAGGACAAGACCCGCGGCCGCCTCGCCCTTTGGGGCGGCGGTGTGAACAGCCAGGCGACCCTGCCCCTGGGCACGCCGGAGGACGTGGCGGCGGAGGTGCGGAGCGTGGTGCCCGACCTGGCCGACGGCGGCGGCTACGTCTTCTGCGCCATCCACAACATCCTCGCGGAAATCCCGCCGGAAAACATCACGGCGCTCTACCGCGCCGCCGCGGAGCTTTCCGCGGGCTGAACGTGAAAGGACACCGACCGGAGACATGCTGATCCGGCTCCGAGAGACCGTGGCGGCCTACGTCCGCCAGTCGAAGACCACCGGCCCCGTGCTGCTGGCCGTGTTTATCGGCGCCGGGTCGGGGGGCGCGGCCGTGGCGCTGCGCTGGGCGGTGGACGCCGTGCAGACGCTGTTCCAGGACGGGCTCGGCGGCGGGCTGCGGACCGCGCTGGAGGCGGTGCATCCCGTGCTGGGCGGCCTGTGGGTCATTCCGGTGATCGCCCTGGGCGGCCTCTGCGCCGGGCTGGCCGCCAAGTGGTTCGCCCCCGAAACGCGCGGGCATGGCGTGCCCGAGGTGATGGCCGCCGTCGCGCGGACCGGCGGGCGGCTGCGCGCGCGCGTGGCCGTGGTGAAACTGGCCGCCGCCGCGCTCACCATCGGCAGCGGCGGCTCGGCGGGGCGCGAGGGACCCATCGTCCACATCGGCGCGACCTGGGGCTCCGCCCTCGCGCAGTTCCTGCGCTTTCCCGACCGCATGGTCACCCTCTGCGTCGCCTGCGGCGCGGCGGGGGGCATCGCGGCCACGTTCAACGCGCCCATGGCGGGCGTGCTCTTCACGCTGGAGGTGGTGGTGCGGCGGTTCACGACGCGCTATTTCGGCCTCGTGGTCATCAGCTCCGCCGTGGCCACGGTCACCATGCGGGCCCTCTCGCGCACGGGGGACTACCCGTGGTTCCCCCTGCACCAGGGGTACCGCCTCGTCGGGATGCAGGACCTGCTCTTCTTCCTCGTGCTCGGGGCGCTGTGCGCCGTCGTGGCGCGGTCTTTCGTGCGCGCGCTGGAGGGGGTGGAGACCATTGCGGGGCGGCTGCGGATCCACGACGCGCTGAAGCCCGCCCTGGGCGGCGCGCTCACGGGCCTCTTCGCCCTGCTCACCCCCCAGATCATGGGGTCGGGCTACGGGGCCATCTCAGACGCCTTGAACAACCGCCTCGCCGGGGGGCTCCTGCTGGCGGCCGTCGTGACCAAGATTCTCGCGACGGCCCTCACCGTGGGCAGCGGCGGCGCGGGCGGCGTCTTCGTCCCCTGCCTGTTCATCGGGGCCATGTTCGGCGGCGCCTACGGCACCCTGGTCCACGAATGGTTCCCCCTGGCCACGTCGAGCCCCGGGGCCTACGCCCTCGTGGGCATGTCCGCCGTGTTCGCCGCCGGGGCCCACGCGCCCATGACGGGCATCATCATCCTCATCGAAATGACGGACAACTACCACATCGTCCTGCCGCTCATGGCGGCCACCGTGCTGTCCACCTTCATCGCCCAGCGCATGAGCCCCGATTCCCTGTACACCGGCAAGCTGCGCGCGCAGGGCATCGCCTTCCACGAGTCGCCCGAGGTCAACCTGATGGAGTCCCTCACGGTGGCGGAGGCCATGGACGAGGTGGTGGACTGCGTGTCGGAGAACACGCCGGTCGCGGAGCTGGCCGAGCGCCTGCGCCACGACCACGAGCGGGGCTACCCCGTGATAAACCTCGACGGCGACCTCACGGGCATCGTCACCATGCGCGATGTGCAGGAGGCGCTCCTCGGCGGCGACCCCGGCACCCTGCGCGTGGGCGACATCTGCACGCGCGGCGTCGTGGTCTGCCGGCCCGACGACTCCCTCGGCGCCGCCCTGTCCCAGTTCGGCATGCACGCCTTCGGGCGCATGCCCGTCATCAACCCCGACAACCCGAAGCGCCTCGTCGGCATGCTCAAACGGACCGGCATCCTTGACGCCTATCTGGAGGCCCGCCGCAACCATGAGGGCATGACCGCCCGCGAGGACACCCTCCAGTTTTCCCGCCGCGACGCCGAGATGGTGCTGGAGGAAACCCAAGTCTCCTCCGGATCCCCCCTCGAGGGCCGCGCCGTGCGCGACGCGGGCATCCCCGAGGACGCCGTGCTCGGCGCCATCCGGCGCGGTCAGGAAACCCTCACGCCGCGCGGCTCCACGGTCCTCCAGCCCGGCGACGCCCTCTTCTTCATCACCACCCGGTCCCACGCGGCGGCCGTCCGCGCCTGGATCAAGGAGGCCACCTGACATGGGCATCCCCGGCAGCGCCCTTTCCCCCGGCGAACTGAAAGGCCTGCTCGCGCTCGCCGGGCGCGCCGCGGCCGCGGCCGCCGCCCTGCTCGCGGAGCGCTGGGGGCGGTACCACACCGTCCTCGCCGAGACGGCCCACGACGTCAAGCTCCAGGACGACCGCGACGCCGAGGCGGCGGTCCTCGAAGTGCTCGCCGAGAGCGGCCTGCCCGTCCTCGCCGAGGAGAGCGGCGACGGCGGCGCCCCCATCGCCCAGGACGCGGTCCACTGGGTCGTGGACCCCCTCGACGGCACGGTCAACTACAGCCGGGGCATCGCCTACTGCTGCGTGTCCGTGGCCCTGAGCGCGGGCGGCGCGCCCGTCCTCGGCGTGGTCAACGACTTCACGCGCCGCGAGGTCTTCACCGGCGCGCCGGGGCTAGGCGCGTGGCGCGACGGCGCGCCCATGCGCGTCTCCGCCGTCACCGCGCCCGGGCGCGCCATCCTCGGCTTCGGCAACCCCGCCGGGTTCGACTACGACGACGCCCAGCTCCTCGCCCTCCACCGCACGCTCAACCGATTCCACAAGGTGCGCCAGCCCGGCGCCGCCGCCCTCATGATGGCCCACGTCGCCTGCGGACTCATGGACGCCTTCATGGAGGACGACATCTCCTACTGGGACATCGCCGCCGGCACCGCGCTCATCCGCGCCGCCGGCGGCTGGGCCGAACTCGCCCCCTCCCCCACCCACCCCTGGGCACGCCGCATCCGCGCCGCGTCCAGTTCTGAAGTGTGGGCGGCAATGGATGGATATACCCTGCGCGGATAGCAGGGGAAAGGTTTCCGGTGGCGTCGCCGCCGGAACGCCGGGAAGGGCCAAGCTGGAGCTTGGCGATCCCAGGGTGCTCGACGGGGAGGTCATCCCGGATACGATGCGCTCCAGCAACACCACGGCTTCGGCGTGTCCTTCGCCCCGAACGGACAGATAACCATTGCGTCAGCGCACCCTGGGAGCGCCAGGCTCTAGCCTGGCATGGGCACTCTCCACGGCCCGGATACAACGCGCTGACCCGAGAAAGCGGCTGGAAGCCGCTTCTACTTTGAGCCGTCCTCCCGCAGCACCGCCGCTCCCCCCTTCTCCGGCGAATGCTGCGGCACGGATGAGCAGACACAGCGGTCGCCGTAGGTGTCCGGATCAGCCAGCTTGTGCAGTTCTTAACGGACAGTCTAGTCAGGATTAGTTAGTCTATGCATTTCCGCGCGGGCCGTCAGAGCAATTATCTTCGGCGGCGGTGCAAAGGACTTGAGATCGTATTCCCCGACCGTTGGGTCGTCAAGCAGGGACTCAAGCACGGGCACGGCCTTTTGCCCGGCGGACCTGGAATACGCGCGGATCGCCACCAGACGCACATACCGGTCGGGATCGGAAAGGACCACCGGCTTGAGGGCGTCCGCCACTTCGGGGTCGCACGCGTACCCCGCCGCAATGCACAGCCATTTCCCCACCTCCGTCTCGCCCCGGCTGCGGGCCTCCTGAATGGCCGCGCGGAGCGGTGCCCAAGAGGTGTCCCCCATCTGCCCAAACGCAAGCAGATGCCCGTTGAGTGTGTAGACGCGCGGTGAAACATACGACCCCATAACCTTCGGATACTCCCCGGTGTACCGGATATCCCTGATAAACCGGGCCAGAATCGGGTCGAACCGCGTCCGCACATCGTTTTTCGCGCACAAGCCCAACAGTCGGATGATCATGCCCCCGCCGGGGTGCGTTTCCGGCCGGTTCACGGCATCCACCAGCACCCCCAGTTCCTCATCGGTCAGGGGAAAGGTGAGCGGCCCCGACAGGTCTGCCCGGTGGAGAAGTTGAAACAGGGCCGTGGTGGACACGGGCGCCTGGTCAGTGCATACAAGCCGCACCAGGGCGCGGTCCGACGCCTCCCCGGGAATCTCGCCCAAAAGGAAAGCCAGCCCCCGCCGGAATGCCGGACCCTCCGGGTTCGCAAGCCGCTCCTGAATGGCGGGCAACGCGTCCGGCCCCAAGGAAAGCAACTTCTTACGGCATTCCTCAGACCGGGCACGGGCATCCCCCGCATCCTCCTTTCCCTCCACCTGTGGGTGGAGTTCCTCAAGTTCCCGAACAAGTAGCGCCGCCTCCGGGGAAACGGCCTCCGCTGCGCCGCCCACAGAAAAGAACAATGCAAGTAACGCCGCGCAAGCAAGCAACGGAAACAGCTGACCTATTGAAGGAATCGGTACCATGAGACATTCATCTCCTACCTGCGGCCCACCGTGTCCAGCACTTCTTCAAAGTTCTCGTTGTTGACCGCCCCCTCCCCCAGTTCTTCGCGAAGGACGCGCATCAGCGTGTCGCGGGCTGTGTTCCGGATTATGAACCGTGTCGGCGGGAAGTCCGCGTGGTACTCCGTCTCCGTGGTGTCCTCCAGCAGCGGCCGGAGCACGGCCACCGCATCCACGCCCGCCGTCCAGCCATAGGCGGGTATCGCCTGGCAGCGGACATAACGGTCCGGATCATGCAGCACCACCTCCCGCAGGGCGTCGGCAACCGCCCTGTCCCTGCAAAATCCCCGGGCCATGGCAACCCATTTCGCCGCCTCCAAGTCCCCCGCACGTTCCGCGGCCGTGTGGGCCTCTCTCAGTACGGGCACAGCCCTTTCGGGCATGTGTCTGAACGCCAGGAGAAACTTGTTCAACATGTATACGCGGGGAGAAGTATAAGAGCCGCCGACCGGCGGCTGGTCGTCCGGGGCTTTCACCTCCAGCAGGAACCGTTTGAGCATTGCCCGCACGACGGGCTCCAGATCGTTTCCGTGGCAGCATGCCAGAATGCGCATGGGGTCGCCCACCCCCATCACGGGGCGGTCCCGAACCATGGCCAGCAGCGCCTCCATCTGATCCTCAGGCACGCGGAAGGCAAAAGGGCCGAACCGTTCCGTCCGCATCACAAGCTGGTCGCCCGCGGCCAGCCCCACCGTTGAATCGCCGCAGCACAGCCGAAGCAGGAAACGGTCCACCTCCTCGCCCGGTATCATGCCCAGCGCGGCAACCAGCACCTGCCGCGTTTGCGCATCCTTCTCCCCGTCAATACGCGCGGTGATTGCGGGCACCGCCTCGGCACCGCACCTCCCCAATTGTTCCCGGAGCGCCAGCACCCGGTTCCACGAGGCCTCCCGGTCGCCGGATTGCGCGGATTCATCCATGAGCGCGTGAATGGCATCCATGACGGCTTCCGCTGAGGGGGGAGGAGTCGCCGATGGAGGGGAGGGCGCCTCCGCGCGGGCCCGCAACGGCACCAGCAGGCAGCCCGCCGCGCAGAAAACCCACAATAGGAACACGCCCATTTTCCCCGCCCGCTTGTGCATGATCACGTCTTCCTTTCCCCACTGGGAGGCCGGATCTTCTTGCCGCCGGTTTCCAATCTAGCACAAGCCCTCTGTTTTGTCAAAGGGGGCGAGACGAGAAAGGGCGCGCCGGCCGGCTGCATGTGTTCCCGCGACCGCGCTGGTGACACGCGCCGGAATGCCAGGCTGGAGCCTGGCGCTCCCAGGGGGCGCGAGGGGGAGGTCATCCCGGAAGCGACACGTCCCAGCAACTCCACGGCTTCGGCGTGTCCCTTACCCCGAAAGGACAGATACCCGCCGGTCAGCGCACCCTGCCCCCCTCAGCGCACGGATAGCCGCCGGTCAGCGCACCCTGGAATCGCCAGGCTTCCCCCTGGCACGGGTACTCTCCACGGCCAAGAAGAAACGCGTTGACCCAAGAACACGCCTGGAGAGGAAAGACAAGGACGCCGGGACGGCGGCGCCACGGGCGCTGACCCCAAGAACACGCCGAGAAGGCGGCATGTCCACCCTACGGGAACGCGGCCTCCTCGTCGCGGTCGTCGAGGAAGTAGTTGTAGGGACGGGCCTCCTGGCTTTGGAGGGCCTCGGCGACGTCGTAGGGGCTGAGGGCGGACAGCAGCCGGTCGTGCATGGTGTTGTCGGAGACCATGCGGGCGAGGCTGGACATGACCTCGAGGTGGCGGTCGGCCATGCCGGGCGGCGTGACGAGGAGCACGAGCACGCGGACGGGCTCTCCGCCGTCGTCGAAGGGGACGCCGTTGCGGCTGACGGCGAGGACGCCGGAGACGCGGCGGCCGCGCTTGAGGGTGCCGTGGGGCACGGCGACGCCGCGGCCGATGTTGGTGGAGGATTCGGCCTCGCGCCGCAGGACGCTTTCCTCCAGCGCGGCGCGGTCGGCGGCGGACAGATGGTGCGTGAAGGCGTAGCGCTCAACGAGGCTGCGGAGGGCCCCGTCGCGGGTGTCGGCCTCGAAGGGCACGGCGATGTGCTCCTCCTGGAGGAAGTCCATGATGCGGCGGCGGTCGCGGCCGGCCTCGCCGGAGCGGCGGATCGCATGCCAGGTGAACAGGGGGCCGAGAAGCTCGTTGACCGTGATGGCGCCGAGGAGCATGGTGCCGATGACGGAGACGGTGTGGGCGGGGATGTTGGGGTTGGCCTCAAGGAGGACGACGAGGCCGATGGCGATGCCGGTCTGGGGGGCGAGGGCGAGGCCGATCTGGTGGTTCATGCGCGCGGGCATGCGGGCCACCCAGCCGCCGGCGAGGGCGCCAAGGTATTTGCCCGCGAAGCGGGCCACCAGGAAAACCACGCAGAGGATGCCGGCCTCGGCGACGGCGTCGAGGTGGAGCGAGGCGCCGGCGGCGGTGAAGAAGCCGACGTAGAGCAGGGGCTCCAGGGGCTCGAGGGCTTCGGCGTGGCGGGAGCCGCTTTCGGAGGCGTTGGTGAGGAAGACGCCGTAGAACATGCAGGACAGGAGGAAGTTGACGCCGAGGAAATCGGAGATGCCCACGGTGAACAGGACCATGACCAGAACGAGGCTGAAGCGGTGGAACCGCGCGCGGTGGATGAGGTAGCCCGTGGCGCGGCCCATGACCAGGCCCAGGGCGAGGGAGAGCAGCACCTGCGCCCCGGCGCGCAGGACAATCCACAGCGGTCCGAGGCGGTGCCCCTCGCCGGTGTAGGCGTAGTCCATGAGGCGGTAGGCCAGGGCGAACACGAGCATGCACAGGAGGATGTCCACGGCGACGACGGAAAGAAGGGTCTTGACGAAGAGCCCCCTGGCGCGCATCTCGCGGACGAGGGTGATGGTGGTGGCGGGCGAGGTGGCCACGGAGATGGCGCCGAGCACGAGGGCCGTGGGCCAGTCCACGCCGACCCACCGCGCGGCGAGGGTCACCAGCGCCATGCAGGCGGCGGACTCGCCCAGCGCCACGGCGCCCACGCGGCCCAGGGCGTTGTGGAGCCGCCGGTAGCACAGGTGGCTGCCCGCGGACACGGCCAGCACCCCGAGGGCGACCTCCGTGACGGGCTTGAGGCTCGCGGCGATGTTCACCTCGCCGAAGAGGTTGAGCGCCGCCGGGCCGATGAGCAGCCCCGCGGCCATGTAGCCGAGTTCCTGGGGCAGGCGGACCAGGCGCGCCAGCCAGCCGCCCAGCATGCCGGCGATGAGCACCGCCGACAGGAAGAACAGGGCGTTCTGTTCGCCTTCAAAAACCATGCGTCTTTCCGCGCGGGCCGGGCCGCGCGCCGGGGGCGTCAGCCGCGGTCCGGCGCCAGGTACGAGGTCGCGATGAGCGACTGGTAGTCGTCCACCTGCCCGTGGTCCAGGCAGCACTCGATGATGGTGCGGCCGAGGGGGTGCAGGTCGTCGTGCAGGAACTCGCGCAGGTGCTTGTGAAAGAACTCCGTGAGAACCTCCGCGCCCTCGTCGTAGGCCTCGTCGCCCACCTCGGGCTGCGTGTTCACCTGGAGCAGCCACCGGGGCAGGGCGTTGCCCTCCACCGTCAGGTGGTGCAGGGCGTGGCCCAGCAGGGCGCAGCGCGCCGGGCGTATCTGGTCGGGTCTGAACTTGGCCACGCCGCGGCGGGCCAGGTACTCGCGGGTGATCCACTGGGGCATGAACCCCATCTCCCACGCGCCCACGTGCTGGTTCGGCGTGAGGATGTGCACCACCTTGGGCGTGGCGACGATCTGGTTCAGCAGCAGGTTCGCGTGGTCCACCCTGCGCCCCGTGGCGAAGGGCCAGTAGGAGCCCACGCCCTCGCTGGTCATGCCCTCGGTGTCCGTGATGCTGGGGTTGGCGAAGCCGCGCGGCGCCACGAGCCGCCACAGCCACGACAGCGCCGGGGGCAGCAGGTGGAAGAGGCCGATGATGCCGTAGGTGGGGCGCTCGGCGGTGCAGGGGGGCGTGCGCACGCCCAGGCTCCGCACGTCCACGGCCACCGGGGTGTCCATGATGCCGGGAAAGCTGCGCCGCGGCACGATGACGCGCGGGTTGGGGCAGGGCTTTCCGGGGCTGTCCTCGATGTGCTCCCAGATCAGGGCGCGGCTCCGGGGCACCGCGTCCACGTTGAGGAACAGCAGCGGCTCCGGCGGCTCCGCTGTCAGGCGCTCGAAATGCGGGTCCGTGGCGTAGTGGGTGATGTGGTTCACCCGGACGAACCACGCGTTCTCCGCGTCGGCCACCGTCAGCTTGCCGTCGCCGCGCTGGAGCGAGGGGTGGCACAGGGCCATGTCGTCCGTGACGGGGCGCAGCTCGCAGCCCCGGGGAATCTCAATGAAGCGGCGCTCGCCCGTGACGGTGTTCGTCCCCAGCGGCAGGCGGCCGTCGGCCTCGCGGTGGGCGACCTCGAGCATCTCCGACTTGCCGCCGCCGCTGGCGCCCTCGTGCATGATGGTCAGGGTGTTGTCGTAGGGCGTGACCACCTGCACGGTGGAGCAGTGGGCCGTGACCCAGCCCTCGCGCTCGCCGAGGGCGAGCAGGCCGCCGTAGACGCCCTTCTTCGCGCTGGGGCCGGGGTACAGGTTGTAGGCGTATATCTCGTGGAGGTCGCCGGAGCGCTTGTGCACCACCACCTGGCGGCCGTCGAAATGGGTGTGGCGGAACGGCGGCGCGACATAGATGACCAGCTTCGGGGAGAAGCGCTTGGGCAGCGCGTCCAGCGGCAGGATGCCCTGGAGCAGCGCCAGGCCGAAGGCGAAGAATCCCGCGTTGGCCGGGGCGATCACCAGGGCGTCCGCCCCCATCTTGCGCTGGCCGGCCACGAACCCGAACACGGCCAGCTCGCGCCCCTTGAGCCAGTCCAGGGTGGCGGCGCGCAGCTCCTCAAAATCCTTCCCGAAGTGCTCCCGGTAGGTCGGCTTGTCCGACGGCTCGTCGTCCCCGATGAACATGCAGTCCGGGTCGCGCCGGCGCATGTAGGCGTCGGGGTAGTTCGCGCAGACCCCGTTGCGCACGCGGGCGACCCGGGCCTCCACGACATAGCCCTGTCCGGGCACGTCATACCCGACCTCGAAGGCGTCGCTGCCGGGGCCGCCGCAGGCCAGGTCTATGAGTTCGCCGCTGTGCTGGGCGACGATCACGTTCGGGCTCGCCTCCAGGACGGCCCGGGCATCGGCGGGCGGGTTCAGTTTCTGCCACATGGTACAGCTGCTCCTGTTCGTGCATCGCTTCATTTGGAGAAAGAACCCGCTCCCGCCCTGGAATCTTCCCCGTTCCCGGGGGACTCCGGCCCTCCGGGGGGGCAGTGGGTTCCTGTTGGAGCGTTAGTATATGCCAAGCACCCCCCTGGGTTCCCGGCGCACGCGGTGTCCGGAGCGGTCAGGGGTCGAACTTCGGGCGGAAGCCGTCCTCGGCGTAGGGGTCGCGGTAGTACCCCCGGGCGTTGTAGAACTGGACCACCCGGAGCAGCTCCGAGAGGCTGACGGTCCAGTCTGCGGGCGCGTAGTCCGCGTCGTGGAAGGCGCACTCCGTGCCGCCGCCCGGGCCCGGCTGGAACCCGTCCTCGGTGCCCGAGGCGCAGGAGAGGCCGCCGGAGTTGTAGAACTGCACGATGCGCAGCAGCTCGCCCACGGCGACAAGGCCGTCCTGGTTGGTGTCCGCCGTGTGGGGCTCGGCATACTCCGGGTCCAGGGCGCCGCAGGAGGGCTTCCCGGCGAGGTTGGAGGGCTCGAAGCCCGCCGGGACGCCGCCCCCGCGGGAGAGGCCCGCCACGGCGTCCGCGGCGAAGAGGTTGAGCCAGGTGATGCGGATCACGCCGTCAAACATCATTTCGACCTGGAAACTGTGGGAGTTTTCCGGCGGGTACAGCAGGGAGGAGTCGTAGGCGGGCACGTCCTCCCAGGTGACGGCCACGCGGTCCGCCAGCTGCGCCCAGCTCACGCGGCCGCGTTTCAGCGGGTTGAGGTCGGCCAGGAAGGGCGAGATCCGGGAAAACGTGAAATGTGCGGACAGGCTGGCTTTCCAGGAAAAGTCCCCGTTCCCGAAAGTGATATACCCGTTGCTCCCGATGAAGAAGCAGGTGTGGCTCGTCCCGAAGAAGGGAACCGCCGCGCCGCCCGCGAGGTCAACCTGCACAAAAGCGTCATCGGCGAGCGCGACCGCCGTCGCGGACGAGGGATCCGTGCCGAAATGGGCCGCGGGTTCCAGGCACGCCTTGTAGCCGTCCGGGTTGTCGTCGGGGAACAGCGTGAGCATGCGCCCGGCGAGGTCCACGGCGTTCGCCGAGTCAAACACCTCCGTCAGATAGTCGGGGATGAACAGGGTGGTGAAGGTGTGGCACGCGCCGCCGTTGTCGGAGGTGCCGGTGTTGCCCGCGATGTCCGTGGCGGACAGGGCGAAGAAGTATTCCGTCTCCGGGGTCAGGAAATTGAGCGTGATCTCGTGGGCCGTGCCCTGGGGGCCGGATTCCGCGCCGGCAAGATCCGCGCACGAGGTGCCATACAGAACCAGGGGCGTGGCGGCCTTGTCCGTGGTGAAGCGGATCGTCGCCTGGGTGCCGCCGATATACGGCACGCTGATGCCGGAAATGACCGGGGGCAGGCAGTCCACCGCCGCGCCCGCCGTCACCTCCACGTCCACGTTGCCCGCCCCGTCATCCGCGTCCACATACAGGGCCTCGAGCAGCTCGCCGTGCGCCGCCTGCAGCGTGCCGTCGCCCGGCACCGGGGCGCCGGGGGCCAGCGGGAGGGTTCCCGAAAACTCGCCGCCCGCGCCGGGGATCTCCTCCAGCGCGACAGTCTCCAAGTCCCCCCCGGTCGCGGCCAGCGAAACCGCCACCAGGCCCATGCCCGCCAGGTCGCCGTCTTCAAGATTCACCGACACCGTGTCCTCGCAGCCGAAATACGGGCGGGAAAAGGAGACGCTGCCCGCAGAACTGACCAGCGCGGGGATCGCCGCGGCGGCGACGGCGATCTTTGTGCAGTCCTCGCCGCGCCCGCCGGTGTCGGTGAGGATGTTGCTGTAAAAGCAGCCATCCGCCGTGTTGAACAGGAAATCCGTGGCGCCCCGGACCAGAATACCCTCCAGCACCCCCGTGTCCTGGTTGAGCACCGGCGAGCCGGAATTGCCGCCATAGGTGTCCAGGTTGGCCACGAAGAAAGTGGGCTGGAGGGAGCGCACCGCCGTGGCCGGGCCGAAGGCGATCTTCATGGGCAGGCCCGCCGGGTGGCCGATGACGCCCACCCGCTCACCCACGGTGATTTCGCCGCTTCGGCGGATGCCGAAGGACCGCGCCCCCGGCGCGGTGACCGCGCGGTCCACACGGACGATCTGGTGGTCGTTGTTCCCCGACGCCGCGTGGGACACCTGCTCCACAAAGCGGTAGACCCGGTCGGCATCGAAGGCGAGCCGGGGCGTCGCCGCGTCCAGCATCTCCCACCCGAAGACAAAGCAGGTCTCCGTGCTCATGCCGCAGTGGCCCGCCGTGGCGATGAGGTCGGGCCCCACGAGAAAACCGGTGCAGAAGGCTGCCGTCGGCTGGTCGCCGAAAGGCTCCTCCGGGCAGGCGGGGTAGCCGCCGCGAATGTAGGCCGAAGGGGTGAGGACATAACTGCCGTCCGGCTGGACCGAAAGTTTGTTGCTGTAGATGAGCGCGCAGGTGGACGCCGCCCAGGTCCGGATCAGCGGGTCACTCTCCTGGTAGACGTCCATCCGGTCGTCCGTGCCGTAGACGACCTTCGGCTGCGGCCGGGGCGGCGAGGGCGCCCACGGCACATCGCTGATTTCCGTGTCGGTCGGCTTCTCCCCGGGGAGTTCCTGCGCTCCGGCCGCAGACAGAAACAGGACGGCCGCCAGCACCATCGCCGCAAGACGCCAAGGCGCGGCCGAAACGCCGCCCTGATAGTGGATTCCGCGCAACATTGCTTCTGTCAACTCCTTGCGGCCGCCCGGGCCGTTCCTCCCCCTCCCAAAAAGTCTACCATATCGCGGCGGTCACGCCAGCGACTCGATGTTCTTCCTCTTGAGGCGCACGCTGAGCGTGCGGATGATGTTCAGCAGGATCTGGATGGCCACCCGCTTCGACAGCAGGTTCTGGAACGTGCTCTCCGTCAGCACGAACAGCACGCTGTCCGCCTCCGCCTTCACCGTGGCCGAGCGCGGCTCCCGGTTCACCAGCGCCATTTCCCCGAACATTTCCCCGGGGGCCAGAACGGCGATGCGGTCCTCCCCGTTGTAGACCCCCATTTTCCCCACCAGCACCACGTACATCTGGCTGCCCGTCGTGCCCTTGAAAAAGATCACCTCGTCCTTCAGCGCCCGGACGGTCATCCCCTTGGAGAAGATCTTTCCCACATCGTCCCGGTCCAGCCCGTGGAACAAATCCACCCGTTTCACCAGCAAATCCAGTTTTTCAGGTTCAAGACTCATCACGCGGTCCTCCCGGGCCGTCGGTCGGCCCGCTTTTCACATTAGTATAACATTCCCCCGGTCGGAGGGCGTGCCCGAATTCCCGAAATCCGGCTCGCGCCCCCCTGGGACCGCCTGGCTCCAGCCTGGCACCGCGCGCCCCATGCGCGCGTCCTTATAGCCCCCCTCTCTCCCCCGGACCTTTGCACTTACCGCATGAACTCACGGGCCTTCCTTGGCCAGCGGGCGGTTTGACGCGGGCCGCCGGCATGGTGTATACTCCGCTCTCCCTAAGGAACCTTTTTCGAGAGGAGTATTCCCCATGAAAGTGCTGAGTTCGCTGAAATGCGCCAAGACGCGCCACCCCGGATGCAAAGTCGTGCGCCGCAAGGGCCGCGTCTACGTCATCAACAAACTGGCCCCCCGCTTCAAGGCGCGCCAGGGCTGACGCCCGTCCAAAGCGCCAATCACGTCTATTTCACCGCCGCGGCCTTCCCCAAGGCCGCGGCGGTCTTGTGCTTTCCCGGCAACGGCGGGCCGACAAAAAAATGCCCCCAAACCTTTCGGCAGGGGGCGATAGGGGCGGCTCAACGCCGGAGCCCTCCGTGGTGAAACCCTTACTATGATTAGCAGAGAATCACCGCTCAGGTATACTATGTTGTATACTATACAGCACTTGTCTTTCGTTGTCAAGGGAAACAGCAGTTCAAAAAGGAGGGCGCAGGCATGGGCGGTGTCACAGAGAAGACCGTTCTTGGGCTGGACTTGGGGGCCAATTCGGTGGGGTGGGCGCTGGTGGGGTATGAGGATGGGGAACCGGCGCAGATCGTGGACATGGGGGTCCGCATCTTTGAGGCGGGCACGGACGGCGACATCGCCAGCGGGCGCGACGAGTCGCGGGCGGTGGAGCGGCGCGGGGCGCGCATGCGGCGGCGGCAGACCAAGCGCCAGTCCACACGCATGACGGAGCTGGCCCGCACCCTTCAGCGGTTCGGGCTCCTCCCGCCGGGAGAGCTGCGAAAGGGCGCCGACCGCCACGCCTTCTTTCTGGACCTGGACAACCGCCTGCGCGCCGCCTTCGCCGCGCAGGGGTTTGCCGTGGACCAGAGCGACGGGCTCCGCGAGTTCCCCTATTTTCTCCGGGCGCGCGCGCTCGACGCGCCCCTGGAGCCGCACGCCCTGGGGCGCGCCCTGTATCACCTCGCCATCCGGCGCGGCTTCCAGAGCAACCGCAAGAGCGACAAGGAGGAGAAGGAGCTGGGCATCGTCAAAGCATCCATCTCCCATCTGGAGCAGTCCATGCGCGACACCGGCGCGCGCACGCTGGGCGAATACTTTCACCAGATTGACCCGTCGCTGGAGCGCATCCGCAAACGCTGGACGGCGCGGACCATGTACGAGGACGAGTTTAAGCAGATTCTCGACGCGCAGGCGCGGATGGACGCCCTGACCCTGTCCCCCGAGGACCTCAAGACCCTTGAGTACCGCATCTTCTACCAGCGCCCCCTCAAGAGCCAGAAGGGGCTGGTGGGCCGATGCGAACTTGAATCCAACAAACGCCGCGCGCCGGTGGCCCTGTTTTCGGCGCAGCGCTTCCGCATCCTGCAAAAGGTGAACGACCTGCGCCTGCACTATCTCGACGGCACCGAACGCGGCCTGACGGAGGAGGAGAAAAAGACGCTGGCGGCGTTCATGGATGTCCATGACGAAGTGTCCTTCCCCGGTATGCGCAAGGCCCTCAAACTGCCCAAGAACGTGGACTTCAATCTGGAGCGCGGCGGGGAAAAGAAGCTCAAGGGCAACGTGACCAATGCCCGGCTGCTCAAGGTCTTCGGCGACCGCTGGAACACCCTGGGCGATGCGGAGAAGCAGGCGATTGTCGGCGAGATTCTTGGCATTGAGGACTTCATGACGCTGGCCCGCCGCGGGCTGGCGTGGGGGTTGGGCGCGGCCGAGGTCGAGGCCTTTGCCAAGATCCACCTGGAGCAGGGCTACAGCGCCCTGTCCCGTGAGGCGCTCAAGAAACTGCTCCCCCTCATGGAGGAGGGCGTTCCCTTCAAGACGGCGGAGGACCGCGTCTACGGCAACCGCCTGCTCGGGAAAGAGGCCCGGTCCAAGCTCGACCCCGTGGTGGTCGCCCTTCCCTCCATCCGCAACCCCGTGGTCATGCGCACCCTCACCGAAATGCGCAAGGTGGTCAACGCCATCATCGCCAAGCACGGCAAGCCCGACGAGATTCACCTGGAGCTGGCCCGTGACCTCAAGAAGACCCGCGAGGCGCGCGCCCGCCATTCCCGGGACATCCGGGGCCGCGAGCAGACCCGAACCGACGCCCGGGAAAGCATCCAGACAAAGCTCGGCCAGCAAAAAATCTCCCGGCAGGACATCGAGAAGGTTCTCCTCGCCGAAGAGTGCGGCTGGGTCTGCCCCTACACGGGCCACTCCATCAACATGTCCAACCTGCTCGGCGAGCACCCCCAGTTCGACATCGAGCACATCATCCCCTTCTCCCGGTGCCTCGACGACTCGTTCATGAACAAGACCCTTTGCTACCACGAGGAAAACCGCCTGCGCAAGGGAAACAGCACCCCATGGGAGGCCTACGGCGGCGATGAAAAGCGCTGGGAGGAGATCATCGCGCGCGTTGAGCGGTTCAGCGGCGACGCCAGACGCCGCAAACTGGAGCGCTTCCAGTCGCGGGACATCGAGGACTACGAGGGGTTCGCCGCCCAGCAGCTTAACGACACCCGCTACGCCTCCAAGCTCGCCGCCCGCTATGCCGGCATGCTCTACGGGCAGGACGCCCTGAAACAGGTCCAGACCAATTCCGGCCAGATCACCGCCCTCCTGCGCGACGCCCTCCACATCAACGGACTCCTCGGCGGCGGTGACAAGAAAACCCGCGACGACCACCGCCACCACGCCGTGGACGCCCTCGTCATCGCCCTCACCAACCGCGCCGCCGTCAAGCGGCTCAGCGACGCCGCCAAGCGGCAGAAGCTGGAGAAGGGACGCATACAGGGCTTCCTCAAGAACGCCCTGCTTCCCTGGGACACGTTCCCCGCGGACGCCCAGTCCGCCGTGGACAGCATCATCATCTCCCACCGCGTCAACCACAAGGTGCAGGGACGCCTCCACGAGGACACCTTCTACAGCGCCCCCCGCAAGGACGAGAACGGCAGGCTCTACCATGTCGTCCGCAAGCCCCTCGACGGCAACTTCAAGCCCTCCGACGTGCAGGGCATCGAGGACCCCGCCGTCCGCGAGGCCGTCCGCGCCCACCTCGCCGCCCACGGCAACGACCCCAAGAAGGCCTTCGCCGACCCCGCCAACGCCCCCCGCCTCCCCGGCGCCAACGGGCCCGTCCCCATCCACCGCGCGCGCATCCGCCGCGCCTGCACCACCTTCCAGATCGGCGGCAACGACTACGCCCGCTTCGTCACCGCCGACTCCAACCACCACATGGAAATCGTCGAGGAGACCCGCAACGGCAAGACCCGATGGACCGGCGTCATGGTGGACCGCCTCCAGGCCGTCTCCCGAAAGAAGCGCGGCGAGGATGTTGTCCAGAAGGACCACGGGGAAGGAAAGAAACTGGTGTGCACAATCACGTCGGGGGACACCTTCTTCCTAAGCAGCGATAACCGCTATTACATTGCACGAACAATATGGGGGCAAAACGTGGAGTTCGTCAGCGTATTTGAGGCAAGGAAGAAGGCCGACATAAAGGCATCTCCAGGAAACTGGAATGTGCGGTCGGTCAACGTGCTTCGCGACCTCGGCTTCGTGAAAGTGACCGTGTCCCCCATAGGCGAGGCCACACCGTGCCATGACTGACCGGATCATAGACCTGTCGCGCGACCCGGCGCGGCTGTCCGTCCGCACGGGCCTGCTGGTGATTGAGCGCAGGGAGCAGCCGGAGATCACGGTGCCCTTCGACGACGTGGCGGTGCTCATCGGCACACACCGGCAGCTCAGTTTCACGCAGACGGTCTTTTCGGAGCTCATGGAGGCGGGCGGGGTCTTCGTGGCCTGCGACCATCGGGGCATGCCCGCCGGGCTCATGCTGCCCATGGAGGGCAACCATGTGCAGGCCGAGCACTTCGCCGCCCAGGCCGCCGCCCCCCTCCCCACGCGCAAGCGCCTCTGGCAGGGCGTCGTGCGCGCCAAGGTCACCGGCCAGGCCCGCGCCCTGCGCGCCCTCCACGGCGACGACTTCGGCCTCATGACCCTCGCGCGGCAGGTCGGCTCCGGCGACCCGCGCAATGTGGAGGGCCAGGCCGCCCGCCGCTACTGGACCAAACTCTTCGCCGACGAGCCGAGATTCGTCCGCGACCGCGACAAGCCCGGACGCAACACCCTGCTCAACTACGGCTACGCCGTCCTGCGCGGCATCGCCGCGCGCGCCGTCTGCGGCGCCGGACTCCACCCCTCCTTTGGCATCCACCACCACAACCGCTACGACGCCTTTCTCCTCGCCGACGACCTCATGGAGCCCTTCCGCCCCCTGGTGGACCTCGCCGTGGTCGCCCTCACCGCGCCGCCCCTCCACCAGCGGGAACTCGACCCCGAAACCAAGCGCGCCCTCATCGCCGCCCTCCTGGAACCCGTGGAGTTTCAGGGGGAGCAGCGCTCCCTCTTCGACGCCCTCGCCCGCATGGCCGCCTCCATCGCAAAAGTCTACCTCGGCCTGCGCAAAGGAATGGACCTGCCCGAATGGTCATGAACACCGCCAACCCCCGGGAAGGCTGGCCTTTCTTGGGTCCCCCCTTCAGGGGGGTGGACGCGTCTCCGCGGACGGGGGATGTTCTTAAGTCTTTCTTGGATGCCCCGCACGAACCAACCATGAAGGAACAACCGCGTGGCCGAGTCGAGACTGGCCCTGTCGGAGTACAAAGGCGTGTGGCTCTTCGTCCTCTTTGATCTCCCCGTGCTCACGCCGGAGGACAAGCGGAACTACGTCCACTTCCGCAACCACCTCCTCCGCGACGGCTTCAACATGCTCCAGTTCAGCGTCTATGCCCGCTACTGCCCCAGCGAGGACGCCAGCGACGTCCACCGAAAGCGCGCACGAACCGCCATCCCCCCAGGGGGACAAGTCCGCATCGTCGGAATCACCGACAAACAGTTCGCCAAAATGGAGAACTACCTCGGCAGAAAACGCGCCCGAACCGAGGAACCGCCCGACCAGCTCCTCCTTTTGTAGCGACCGATTTCGCCCTAACCCCGCCGCTAACAGCGGCTTCTATCAGAGATAGTATACCTGAGCGGGGATTCTCGGCCAACCACAGCAATCCCCGGCATTCCGTCAAGGGCCAGCATAGTATACCTGAGCGGGGATTCTCGGCCAACCACAGCCA
>JAAYBR010000071.1 GCA_012730045.1 Candidatus Hydrogenedentota bacterium
CCCGCAAAGTAGACGCGCCATCTTGGCGCGTTCTTGGGGTTTTCGTTGGCTCAAAGAACGCGCCAAGATGGCGCGTCTACTTTCCGGCCCTCCCGCAGCCCTCACTTCATAGGCAGAATTCCCGCCTTCGGCGGTCTGGGGCTCGCGATGACGCGTTGGTGACTGGTGCCTCGCAAAACTGCAGGCCACCCCGTCATTGCGAACGAGCGAAGCGAGGGAAGCAATCTCGTTCTCGGAACGGCCCCGGTTTCCACAGCTTCTTGTCCGGGGATACGGGCGGCGCGATGCGGTCTGTTGCGCGGGGTCGGGGCGGAAATGCTACACTTTTCCCCGGCGGCTGAGGCCCCCTTCGCCGCCGGAGGCATCTTGTATTCCCCAACGGCGGAGGCCTTTTCATGAATCTTGCGGAATGCATTCGCAACGTGCCGGATTTCCCGAAGCCGGGCATCCAGTTCAAGGACATCTCGACGCTCCTGCTCGTGCCGGAGGCTTTCCGAGAGACGGTCCGGCGCTTCCGCGCACGCTACGCCGACAGGGATGTGCAGGGCATCGTGGGGGTGGACGCCCGGGGCTTCGTGTTCGGCGGCGCGCTGGCCTATGAGATGGGCATCCCCTTCATCATGGCGCGCAAACCGGGCAAACTGCCCGCCGACACGGTGTCGGAGTCGTACAGTCTGGAGTACGGCGAGGCCACCCTGGAAATCCACCGGGACGGCATCGCCCCCGGCCAGCGGGTGCTGATCATGGACGACCTGCTGGCGACGGGCGGCACGGTCGGCGCGGTGGCCAAGATGGTCCGCAAGCTCGGCGGCGAGGTGGTCGAGGCGGCCTTTCTCGTGGAGCTGCCCCCCCTGAAGGGGCGCGAGAACCTCGCCGCGCTGGACGTGCCCGTCTTTTCGCTGGTCGAGTTCATGGTGGACTGACCGGCGCGTTTTTCACGCATACCAACCCGGGGCCAACGGCCCCGGCGCAGAAAGGAAGCAGTGCATTTCATGGAGCAGAAGTTTCTTCCGGGAACGGAAATCGAGATTGTGAACGAGAATGTGGTGCGCGGCCGGCTCCGCCACCTGCTTTTCGACTTTGACGGCACCATCAGCCTCCTGCGCGAGGGCTGGCAGAAAATCATGGGGCCGGTCTGCGTGGAGATGATCTGCGGGGAGCACCCGGCCACGCCGGAGATTGAGGACGAGGTCCGGCGGATGATTGACGAGACGACGGGCATCCAGACCATCTTCCAGATGGAGCGCCTGGAGGAGATGGTGCGCGCAAAGGGGCTGGTGCCGGAGGACAACATCCTCACCCCGGCGGAGTACAAGCAGGTGTATCTCGACCGCCTGATGGTCCCCGTGCGCCAGCGCATCGCGCGGCTGCAGGCCGGCGAACTGACGATTGACCAGGTGACGGTGGGAGGCGCCATGCGCTTCCTGGAGCTGCTCTCGAAGCGCGATGTCCACATGTACGTCTTCAGCGGCACGGACCGCGACGACGTCCGCAACGAGGCGGGCATCGTCGGGGCGGCGCCCTTCTTCGAGGAGATCTGGGGCGCTCTGCCGTCGAAGGAGGAGTACAGCAAGGAGAAGGTGATCCGGGACATCATGGCGCGCCACGAGCTGAGCGGCCCGCAGGTGCTCGCCGTGGGCGACGGCCCGGTGGAGCTGCGCAACGTGAAGGACGCCGGGGGTGTCGCCCTGGGCGTCTGCTCGGACGAGACGACCGGCAGGGGCTGGGACATGCACAAGCGCGAGCGCCTGCTCCGCGCCGGGGCGGACATCCTGGTGGCGGACTTCCGCGAGGCGGACAAACTGGTGCCCCACCTCTTCGCCGACTGACCGGCGGCACAGAACACATGCCGGGCGGCGCGGTCCGGTTTCCGGACACGGCCCGCCGTCCCGGGGAGGCGTCATCATGGACGAGCGGACCGTGTATCACATGATCGGCCACGGGCACATTGACCCCGTGTGGCTCTGGCGCTGGACCGAGGGCTACGAGGAGGTGCGCGCCACCTTCCGCAGCGCCCTGGCCCGCATGGACGAGACGCCGGAATTCCGCTTCACCGCGAGCAGCGCCTGCTTCTACCAGTGGCTCAAGGACACGGAGCCGGCGCTGTTTGAGGCGGTGCGCCGACGGGTTGCCGAGGGCCGCTGGGAGCTGGCCGGGGGCATGTGGGTGGAGCCGGACTGCAACATCCCCTGCGGCGAGGCCTTCATCCGCCACGGCGTCTACTCCCAGCGCTTCTTCCAGGAGCACTTCGGCCGCCGCGCGCGGATCGCCTTCAACCCCGACAGTTTCGGCCACGCGGGCACGCTGCCGCAGATCCTCCGGAAGCTGGGCATGGACGCCTATGTCTTCATGCGCCCGGACCCGGTGCGGGAGCGGGACTACCCCGGCGGGAACACCTTCTGGTGGGAGTCCGCCGACGGCAGCCGCGTGCTGGCCTGCAACCTCCCCCTCTGCTACAACGCCACGGAGGAGGAACTGCGCGCCCGGTTCCGCGCCCTGCCCGCCTATCCCCACCTGGTTCCGGGCCAGCGCGATGTCCTCTGCTTCTTCGGCGTGGGGAACCACGGCGGGGGCCCGACGAAGGAATCCATCGCGTTCATCCAGGAGACGCAGTGCGCGGACGGCGGCCCGGAGCTGCGCTTCTCCACACTGGAGGCCTATTTCGACGCGTTCAAGGCCCGCACCCCGGCGGACGCCGTGCCTGGGACGCGCACGGAGCTCCAGCACCACGCCCGGGGCTGCTACAGCGCGCACTCCGAGATCAAGCGGCTCAACCGGCAGGTGGAGCACGCCCTCATGACGGCGGAGCGCTTTGCCACCCTGGGCTGGCTCATGGGCGCCTTCCCCTATCCCTCCTCCCAGCTGGAAAAATCCTGGAAGGACCTCCTGTTCAACCAGTTCCACGACATCCTCGGCGGGTCCAGCCTGGAGTCCGCCTATGACGACGCGCGGGACGCCCTGGGCGGCGCGCGGCACCGCGCCGACGTGATCCGCAACCAGGCGATCCAGGCCATCGGCCGGGACGTGGACACCACGCCCGAGGGCAACACGCTCATCGTCGTCAACCCGCTCACCTGGCCGGTGGACGCGCCCGTGGTGGCGCCCCCGGCGGCGCGGCGCACCCTCGGCCCCGAGGTGCATCTCGTGGACGAGGCGGGGCACCCGGTGCCGTCGCAGGAGGTCCGGGGCGAGCGCATTGGCCACACCCGCCAGGCCTTCATGGCGAACCTGCCCGCCATGGGCTACCGCTGCTACCATGTGCGGGCGGGTGCCTTCGCGGCGCGGGCGAGCAATCCCCTGGGCGCGTCCCCCGCGCATCTGGAGAACGCCTGGTGGCGGCTGGACTTCGATGCCGAAACCGGCGGACTCAAGGGGCTCCACGACAAGCGGAACCAGGTGGACGTGCTGAAATCCGGGCTGGACTTGGTGGCGCTGGTGGACCATTCGGACACTTGGAGCCACGACCTCACGGAGTACCGGGTGGAGGCGGGCCGGTTCGGCGGCGCGCGCCTGGATTTGGTGGAGTGCGGCGACGTGCTGGCCACCGTGCGCAGCCGGACCCGGTTCCGCGAATCCGAGGCCGTCATGGAGACCACCCTCTACCGGGACTCCCCGCGCATTGACTGCGTCCTGCGGGTGAACTGGCAGGAGGCGCACACGGCCCTGAAACTGGCCTTTGAGACCCGCATCGCCGGGGACGCCGCCGCCTACGAGGCCCCCTACGGCCACGCCGAGCGCCCCGCCACGGGGGAGGAGGAGCCGGGCCAGCAGTGGTTCGACCTGTCGGGCGCGGTGGACGGCCTTCCCTACGGGTTCGCCGTGTTCAACGACTCCAAGTACGGGTACGATGTCCGCGGCGGCGTGATGCGCGTGACCCTCCTGCGCAGTCCGGCCTACGCCCACCACGACAACGGGCGGCACGACACCCGCGCCGCGTGGCCCCTCATGGACCAGGGCTGGCAAACGGTCCGGCTGGGCCTGCTGCCGCACGCCGGCGGGTGGCGGGAGGCCGGCGTGCCAAAGCGGGCCTGGGAGCTGAACGCGCCCCCCATCGTGCACATCGAGTCCGCGCACCCCGGCACCCGGCCGCCCGTGGCGAGCCTCGTGGGCACGGAGGCCGCGAACGTGCTGCTCACGGTGGTGAAGCAGAGCGAGGACGGCGCGGACCTCGTGCTGCGCGGTTATGAAACCGACGGGCGCGGGGCCACCACCACGCTGCACCTGCCGTTTTTTGCGAAGACCTGGGAGCTGCGCTTCGCCCCGCACGAGATCAAGACCGTCCGCATCAACCGGGAGACCTGGGAACTGCGGGAGACGGACATGCTCGAGGAGCCGTCCGAACGCTCCGCAGGAGGGAACGCATGAGCCTGGAAAGCATCGAGACCCGCTGCCTGAACTACCTGCGCCAGGCCGCCAACCCGCTGGTGCCCGTCCGCACGCTGCTGGCCCACTGCCTGCGCGAGGAGCCGGCTTCGGGAATCACCGAGCAGGCGCTCCTCGGCTTCCTGCGCGCCCACGGCGAGGTGATTGTCCTGGAGGGGCCCGGTGCGGAGGATCTGCCCGGCGGCGCAGTGGAGGGCGCCGCCGCCGTGGCCGGACCCCGCGCGCTGCTCAAGGCCCGCAAGCCGGACCCCGGCGCGGTGCTGCTCCTCCTGCGGGAACAGATGGACATGGTGCGCGCCGTCCTGGACCGCATGGCCCCCGAGGCGGACCAGGAGACCGACCCCGTCCGCCGCGCCGCCTTCGACACGCTTAAAGCGCGCGCGGAGGAGCTGGCGGAGAAGATCGGCCTGCTGGAATAGCCGGGCACGCCGTCTTCTGTCCTTCGGACCGGGCACTCAGCCCGCCGGGGCGGCCTCCGCGGCCTTTTCCGCCGCGCGGACCGGGGCGTCCCACCCGCTTTTCAGCGCGCGCAGCACGTTTTCGGACAGGAACTTGGCCACCTGCGCCTCGCTGAACCGGCGCAGCAGCGCATCGCGCACGCGCCGGTAGTCCCGCGGCGACTTGAAGTCCCGGGGCGGCCCCGTGAACCCGTCAAAGTCCGACCCGAAGGCGACCACGTCCTCGCCGCCCTTGTCCACCATGTGCTCCACTATCTTGACGATGACGTCCAGGCAGTCGCGCTTCTCCGGCTTGGTCAGGAAGTACGCCATGGCGATGACGCCGATGACCCCGCCCGTGTCCGCGATGGCCCGGATCTCCTCGTCCGTGGGGTTCATGGGATCCGGGCAGAAGGCGTGGATGCCCACATGCGACATGACCACGGGGCGTTTCTTCGGGTGCGCCGCCACGCGCGCCACGATCTCCGCGCGCGCCTTCGGCGTCGCGTGGCACATGTCCACCATCATCCCCAGGTCGCACATCCGGTCCACCACGTCCCGGCCGAAATCCGTCAGGCCCGTGTCCAGCTTGATTTCCTGCGTGAAGCACCCGATGGGCTTCAGGAACGACACCCCGCCGAAGGAGTCCACATTCCAGCACGACTCGTTCGGGTAGAGATGCGGGATGATCAGGTGGCACACGCCCCGCGCATGGAGCCGGTCGAGGGTGTCCAGATTCCCCCCCAGCGAGTGCCCGCCCTCCACGGCGTGCAGCGCCGCGACCTTCCCCGCCGCCATGATCCGGTCCAGGTCCCCGTGGCTCAGGGCGATCTCCATCACCGGGCCCCGCTCCGCGTTCACCCGGTCCACCAGCGCCTCAAAATGGTCCATGCACTCAAAGGTCAAGTCCGCCGGATCCCCCGCAAAGACATGGTCCACCCGGGACGAAAACTTGCGGATGCCGCGCAGGGGCCAGCAGTCCGAAAGAAAGTCCTTCTCCACAATGTAATGCGAGCAGAAAAAGGCCTTGACCCCCCCCGCGATCAGCGCGTCCAGATCCGTCCGCAGTGTCAGCGGAAAAAAGAACCCCGGCGGGTGGTGCCGCTTCAGGAAATCCTTCCCCAGCATGAAAGTCTTCAGCGTGGGATGCATGTGCATGTCCACCACGCCCAGCCGCACATCCGCCAGGGGACCGCGTTCCATGCCTGTGCTCCTAGTGTTGGGACGCCCAAAGCCCGCCCCATTGTACGCGCCCGGAACCCCAAAACCAAAGGTTTTTCAAGGGGCGGGGGGCGCACCTGGGCACCCCCGTCATTGCGAAGGCGCGCAGCGCCGGAAGCAATCCCGTGCAGGCAGGGCGTCGGCGTCACCGTCATTGCGAAGGCGCGC
>JAAYBR010000072.1 GCA_012730045.1 Candidatus Hydrogenedentota bacterium
CGTGAATGGACGATATGGACGGAATGGACAACATGGACGGGACGGACAGGATAGTCAGAGCCCTTCGACAGGTCGTTTCTCCTGTCAATATCGTCCATTTTGTCCATTCCGTCCATATCGTCCACGAGATCCTACCCGTGTCAAGCCATTTGTTAATCCTACCGGGGTGCCGCTTTGACCCATGCGGGGAAACCTGACACAATACCCCCCGAGTCTTCGGACCAGCCAAAGGAACCTGCCATGAGAAAACACGCGATGAGGCTGACCGGCGCGCTGCTGGTGGTGGCGCTGTGCGGAATCCTGGGGTGCTCGCCCGCCGCGCCGCCCGCGCCCCCGGCGGTGAAGGCCCCCGCCCCCGCCCCGGCGGCCCCCGCCGCCCCTCCGGCGCAGGAGGCGGCCCCCGCCGCGGCGCCGGCCGCACAACCCGCGCCGGGCGCGACGCTCTACCGCGACACCTGGGGGGTGCCGCACATCTACGCGGACACGCTGGCGGACGCGGCCTTTGCGGCGGGCTATGCCCAGGCGGAGGACCGCCTGCAGGACCTCTACATCAACGTGCGCATGGCCACGGGCCGACTGGCGGAGGTGGCGGGCAGGGACGTGCTGCCGATTGACATGCGGATGCGCCTGGTCGCCAACGCCGAGCGCTGCGAGGCGTACTGGGCGACCGCGCCCGAGGAGGTTCGCTCGCTGGGCGACCGGTTCATGGACGGCGTGAAGGCCTTCCTCGCCGGGCATCCGGACCGGCAGTCCCCCGCCGCCGTGGAGCTGCACGGCTGGCAGTGCCTGGCCGTCGCGCGCACCATGATCTTCAACTGGCCCCTCGACCAGATCCAGGAGGAGCTGGAGAAAAAGGGCGACGCGCCGCCGTTCAGCTCCAACTCCTACGCCGTGGCCCCGACCCGGTCGGCGGACGGCACGGCGATCCTCATGACGGACCCGCACCTCACCTGGGAGGGCATGGCGGTGTTCACCGAGGGCCGCCTGCACGCCGCCGGGCTGGACATGGCCGGCTACTGGCTCGTGGGCACGCCGCTGCCCGTGCTCGGGCACTCCGGCCATGTGGCCTGGGCCTGCACCACCGGCGGGCCGGACACGTCGGACGTGTACATGGTGAAGCTCAATCCGGAGAACCCGCTGCAGTACCAGTACGAGGGGGAGTGGAAGGACTTCGGCGTCCGCAAGGCGACCATCAACGTGCTCGGCGGCGATCCGGTGGAGATGACCTTCCTCGACTCGCTCTACGGCCCCGTGTGGGAGGAGCCCGACCCCGCCAAGGGGGTTGCCTACTGCGGCGCAAGCCGCTACATCGAGTCCATGGGGCTTCTGGAGCAGTCCCTCGCCATGGTGCGCGCCACGTCCTGCGCGGAGTTCCGCGAGGCCCTGGGCATGTTCGAGTTCATGGAGCAGAACATCTCCTTCGCCGACACGGCGGGCCACATCGCCTACCTGCGCAACGGCTCGGTCCCCGTGCGGCCCGAGGGCGTGAACTGCGCGGTGCCGATCCCCGGCGGCGTCGAGGCGACCCGCTGGCGGGGATTCCACGGGCTGGACGACCTGGTGCAGGTGCTGGACCCGCCGCAGGGCTACTTCCAGAACTGCAACTGCAGCCCGGCGGTCATGATGCGCGACTCGCCCATGACGGCGGACAAGTACCGGGACTACATCTACAACGTGTCCTGGGACAAGCAGTCCCCGCGCGGCGCGCGGTTGCTGCAGCTGCTGGACGCGGACGACTCCGTCACCCGCGAGGAGGCCATGGCCTACACGCTGGACGTGTACGACCTGATGGCCAAGCCCTGGCAGAAGGCGCTCAAGGAGGCCGCCGAAGCGGCGACGGCCACCCCTGATCCGGAGGTGGCCAGGGCCGTCCTGGGCATCCTGGCGTGGGACGGGGAGTTCACCAAGGACAGCGCCGCCGCGCCGCTGGTAAAGTTTTGGCGGTTGAAGTGTGAGAGCCGGGTGGACATTGCCGCCATCGCCGATGGCGCGCCGCTGGGCGCGGAGGACCAGGCGAAACTGCTCGCCGGGCTCCGGGAGACGCTGGACGAGATGAAGGCGAAATACGGCACGCTGGACGTGAAATGGGGCGACATCAATCTCATTGGCCGCGGTGGAAAACTGTACGCCTGCGACGGGGCGGATTTCGGCGGCGGCCCCGGCGGCAAGAACCGCACCCAGACGCCGATGGTCGTCGGGGTGTCGGAGGATCCGAAGGATTCCGGAAAGTACGTGGCGCGGAAGGGGTCCAGCACGCTGATGATCTCCTTCCTCGGCGAGCGCGGGGTGGAGTCGTACAGCCTGGTCGCCTGGGGCCAGAGCGCCGACCCGGCCTCGCCCCACCATGTGGACCAGGCGGAGAAGCTGTACTCCCAGCGGAAGTTCAAGCCCACCTGGTTCCGGAAGGAGGATCTGATGCAGAACGTGGCGTCGGAGAAGACGCTCCTTCCGTGACGCAACCCACATGCGCCGCACCGGCGGCGCGGGAGAGAACATGTCGCTTGTGCTGATGCTGGTGACCGCGGCCGCGCTGGGCCGCGCGCTGGGCCGGCTCTTCCCCCTGGGGCAGGACCTGGAGGGATGGCTGTTCCGGGGCGCTCTCGGGCTGGGCGGCGTCGCCGTTGCGGCGCTGTTCGCCGGGAGCCGGTCGCTGCTCCTCGCGCAGACCCTGCTGGTGGTGCTGATCCTGGCGGCGGCGGCGGTCGAGGTGGCCGTGATGGTCTACAACCGGCCCCGCCGCCGGCGCACGCGGACACCATCGGCGGCCCCCGCACCCGTGGTCCCCGCCGAAGAGCCGCCCCGGCCGCCCCGGCGGCGGCGCGGCCCGCTGGAGAACGCCTGCCTCGCGGTGCTGGGGATCGCGGCCCTGCTCACTTTCCTCGCCTCGTGGACCCCCGCCACCTCGGTCGGGGCGACGGCGGACGTGCTGGCGCTGGCCAAGGCCTGGGAGGAGGCGGGCAGTCTCGCGCCGACGCCTCTGCTGCCCCATGCGGACGCCCCCGGTCTCCTGCGGCCCCTGTATGCCCTGGCGTGGTTTGGCTCCGGTGAGCGCCCCGCCGCCGGGCTGTCCTGGGCCCTGGCGATGCTGGCCGCGGGTTTCGCCTGGGCGCTTGCGCGCCGTCTGGCGGGGGACGCCGCGGGGGCTGCGGCGGCCGCGCTGGTCGCCTGCATGCCCGTGTTCTTCCCCGCCGCGTCCACGGCCGTGCTGGTGTCCGGGCGCATGGCGCTGACCCTGGCGGCTTTCGCCGCGCTGGCCGCCGCCCTGGCGGAGGGCCGCGCCCTGCTCTTTCTGCTTTGCGGCATGCTGTCCGGCGCGGCGCTGGCCTTTGGGGCGGCCGTTGCCCCGCTGCTTCTGCTGCTGCCCGCGGCGGCGCTGCTGCGCCCATCCGGCGGCGCTGCCGGGGAGCGGGTGCTCTCCGCGCTGCTGACGCTGGCGGGATGCCTGGTGTTTCCCGCGGCGATGGCGCTGCACGGAGGTCTTTCCCATGCTTGGGAAATGCTGCTTCCCCCGGCGCCCTCCGACATGGCGGCGGTGCTCCGGTTTCCGTGGGATGCCATGATGCGCCCGACGCCCCTGGGCGGGTGGACGGTGTCGCCGGGGGGCATGGCCCTCGCCCTCGCGGCGCCCGCACTGGTCTTCGGCGGCGCCCGCGTCCGGCTGCTTCTCCTGACGGCCGCGCTGGGCCTGTGGGCCGCCGGGCTGGGCGGGCGGTCCGCCGGGGCCGCCGCGCCTTTGTGCGCCGTGCTGGTTTCCGTGGGGGTGGGCGGCGCCCTGCGCGCGGAGCGGTTTCGTCCCGCCCTGGCCGGGCTGATCGTTGCGGGGGCCCTTTTCGGCCTGACACTGCACGCCGTCCGGCTGGCGCCGCAGGCGTCGGTGCTGACGGGCCGGCTCGCCCGCGATGAATGGATTGAGGACCGCGTGCCGCGGTATGCGGCCGTGGTGGCGGCGAACGCCCGTCTGGCCGACCTGCCCCCGGGCCGGGCGCTGGTGCTGGACCAGGCCGCCTACTATTACGATGTGCCGCCCCTGGCACATTCCGCGTCCCTGGAACGGGTGGCGGTGATGGCGCCCTCCGACCGCCTTCAGTGGCTGCGGACCGAGGGGGTGCAGCTGGTGGTTCTTCCCCTGGATTTCCTCGGACCGGACAGCCCCCTGCCGCCGTCCGTCCGCGACATGCTGCAATCGTGGACGGAGACCCCCGCGCTGTTCAAGCCGCTGGATGAGACCGAGAGCCCCCGCATCGGCGCGAAGGGGGTGGAGGTCACCCGGCTGTACCGGGTGGTCTCGATGCCCTAGGGGAAAGGGAGGCCATCCGCATGTCTTTTCTGCCGGACACCTTTCTGCAACGGTTGGACGCCGCCCTGGACGCCGCCGGGATTCCGCGCGGCGCGGACCCGGTGCTGGCGGCGGTGTCCGGCGGCGCGGACTCGGTGGCCCTGCTGCATGGACTGGTCCGGCTGGGGCGCGGGGTTGCCGTGGCGCATTTCGACCACCAGACCCGCAACGGCGCGAGCGCGGAGGACGCCCGCTTCGTCGCGGAGACCTGCGACGGGATGGGGGTGCGGTGTCTTGCGGAGACGGCCCCCGTGGCGGACCTCGCGCGGGCGCACGGCCGCTCCTTCGAGGAGGAGGCCCGCCTGCTGCGCTATGCGTTTTTCCGCCGGTGCGCGGGGGAGCGGGGCATCGCCGTCTGTGTCACCGGGCACCACGCGGACGACCAGGCGGAGACGGTGCTGCTGCGCATCCTCCGCGGCACGGGGCCCCGCGGGCTGGCGGGCATCGCCCGGTCGCGCAACGAGGGGGGCCTGCGCGTGGTCCGTCCCCTGCTCGGATTTCGGCGGGAGGAACTGCGCGGCTGGCTGGAACGGGAGGGGCTTCCCTGGCGGGAGGACGCGACCAACGCGCGCCCCGTCGCCGAGCGCAACCGTGTCCGGAACAGCCTGCTTCCGGAACTCGCCCGGGAACACAATCCGGAGATTGTCCGCGCGCTGGCGCGTCTGGCCGAGACCGCCTCGATGGAGAACGCCCACTGGGAGGGGGAGATTGCCCGGGTGCTCGCCGCAGCCGCGCGGCCCGGCGGGGAGCCGCCGCTTCGCGCGTTTGCCCTGGAGGTGCTGCGGGGGTTGTCCCCCGCCCTGCGGCGGCGGCTGTGGGCGGCCCTGGTGGAGGGGGAGGGCCGCCGTGCCTCCCATGACGCGGTGACCGGCCTGGACCGGCTGGTGATGGAAGGCCGTCCGGGCGCGAAATTCACCGTGGACGATGCCCTGGCCGCCCACCTCGGCGCGGGCTGCCTGCACCTTTACCGTCCTTCCGCCGCGCCGGAGGAGGTGGTCCTTCCCGTGCCCGGGGAGGCGGTGTTCAACGAACGGCGGTTTTCCGCGCGTCGGCTGCCGAGGGAGGCGGTGGACCTGCAGGGCGGCCCAAAAAGTCTGTGCGGTCCCCGCCGCCAGGTGCTCGACGGGGCGGTGGTGCCGGAGACCCTGCTCCTTCGGGGACGCCTTCCGGGCGACCGGTTTCGTCCGCTGGGCATGCGCGGCGACGTGAAACTGCAGGACTACTTCGTGAACCGCCGCGTGCCGGAGCCGGTGCGGGACGCGGTGCCGCTGGTGACCGCGGCCGGCATGATCCTGTGGGTCGTGGGGCATGCCTCCGCCGCGCGTGCCGCAATCACCGGGACCACCCGGGAGATGGTGGAGATCACGGTGCATGATGCGGATTGACCCGGAGCCCCTGCTGACCGCCGAACAGATCGCGGCGCGTGTCCGCGAGCTGGCCGCCGAGATTCGCCGCGACCTGGCGGGCACGCGCCCCCTCGTGCTGGGCGTGTTGAAGGGGGCCGCCTTTTTCACCGCCGACCTGGCCCGTGCGCTGGACATGGACGCCGAGGTGGACTTCATCCGGGCGCGCAGCTATGCGGGCACCGCCAGCACGGGAGCGGTGGCCGTTTCCGAAACGGAGGGCCTGTCTCCAAGCGGCCGAACCATCCTACTGGTGGAGGATATTGTGGACACGGGGGCAACGTTGTCTGTCCTCCGGTCACGACTGGCGGCGGCGGGCGCGGAAACGGTGCGGGTCTGCGCGCTTCTGGACAAGCCCTCCCGCCGGACTACACCGGTTACCCTGGACTACGCGGGTTTCGTTGTGGAGGACCACTTTGTGGTGGGCTACGGGCTGGACTACGGGGAACGGTTCCGAACACTGCCGGCTCTGCATGTGCTCAAGGGACGGGATGGGGCGGAGTGTCCCCGGCCGGGCAGGGGAAAACCCCCTGAAGAAAAGACATGACTTCCAGCCGGATTTGCCCTATCACACAGTCATCCCGGTGGGCTGCGAGGAGTCCCCAGCGAAGTCCCCGGCGGTACTGGACATTTTGGTCGGAATGTTGTAGAATGAAAATAGCTTCGGCGGGAGTCTGGTTTTCCGCGCGGAACAGGAAGACATAGCCTAGCAGGATATGTCATGGAGAAGTCTGGTTTCGGTCTGTGGGCGGCGGTGCTGATCGGCGTTGTGGTCATGGCGGCAGGCGTTGCGATTGCCTCCTCGGGAACGCCTTCCGACACCCCGACCGTCAAGACCTTCGATGTCAGCGTCGAGCTGGTCGGCGGCACGGTGTCCGGCGGTGCGGGCGGTGTTGGCGGCGCTGCGGGCGGCGGCGGCGGTGCGGACGTGAAGGTCGCCCAGTACTAATTTCCTTTCGGGCGTTCTGGCACCCGTGCGGGAAGCCATCACGAGGTTTCGGGCACACATCAGCCTCTGCTGCGGTGTGTGCCTTTTTTTAATCCCGACTTTTTCGGGACGGAGGGGACTCCATGCCCGGGGTTTGCGGCAAAGAAGTCTGGCGCGTCTCCCTGCACGGGGGGCACAGCAGCGGTTATTGCGACCATGCGGCCGACCCGCTGGCAAACATGTTGGACGCCGCCGTGTCGGGAGGCATGGCGGTGTTTGGGGTCACAGAGCACTGTCCGCGCGTGGAGCCGGAGCGGCTCTATGACGAGGAGCGCGCGCTGGGGTGGACGGTGGAGACCCTTGACCGGTTTTTCGGGGAGTATGCGGCGGAACTCGACCGTCTCATTCCGGAATATGCCGGACGCCTGGAGGTGCTCAAGGGCTTCGAGGCGGAGATGGTGCCCGAGGACCGGTATGTCGCCCTGACGCGGGAATGGCGGGAACGTCTGGGGTTTGACTACATCGTCGGTTCGGTCCACTATGTTGCCGGACACATCATTGACTACACCCCCGGCCGGTTTGCCCGGGCGGTGGAGGCGTCTGGCGGCCCCGAGGGGGTCTGCGTGGCCTATTTCCAGAACGTTGCCACGATGGTCCTGGCGCTCCGGCCCGAGGTGGTCGGGCACTTCGACCTGATCCGCCGCTGTTTTCCGGATGAAACCGTTGTCTCCGCTCCGGCGGTCCGCAGGGCCGCGCGGGAGGCGTTGGCGGCGGTCCGCGAGGCGGAAACAATCCTGGACGTGAACACCGGCGGCTACCGGAAGGGGCTGGGGCGCCCCTACCCGGCGCCGTGGATGGTGGAGGAGGCGCGGGACATGGGGATTCCCATGTGTTTCGGCGACGACAGCCACGGCGTCGCGCAGGTGGGCGCGGGCATTGACGAGGCGCGCGGGTACCTGCTGGCGCACGGCGTGCGCGAGATTACCCGCCTGCGGCGCGGGCGCGCCGGGCTGAACCGGGAGACGGTGCCGCTGGAGTAGGGCGGCCGCCGGTCCGGCAGGACCGGGCAGAGAAAAGGGACATCATTTGGAATCACTGCACTGCGGCGTGGACTTTGGCACGACCAACACCAGCGCGGCCCTGTACGACGGGGCCGGGGTTCGGGTGCTGCCGCTGGACCCGGCCAACGACCTGCCGCACTCCCTGCCGTCGCTGCTGTACATCACGCGGGACCAGGAGCCGATCATCGGGCGGACCGCGGCCAACACCTTCATCGAGCGCAACGTGGACCGCGAGGTGATTCTCCGGCTCGTGGACCTCGGGGTGGACATCGAGGCCTATGTCGCCTCCGAGCCGGACAAGAGCGAGTCGTACCGCCCCATGGACCGCGACCATGAGATGCGCGAGGCGGTGCGCGCCCACGCGCTCCAGGAGGTCAACTCCCCCGGCCGCCTCTTTCAGTCGCTCAAGACCCTCATGCGCCACCGCGAATTCACGACCACCGAGGTTTTCGGCAGCCTGTACCAGATCGAGGAACTGGTCTCCCTGCTGCTCAAGCCGGTGAAGGCCGCCGTGGACGCGGCCGCCGGCCGCGACGTGGCCCGGGCCGTCTTCGGCCGGCCGGTCCGTTTCTCCCTGAACGCCGACGAGGACCGCCTGGCAGAGGAGCGTCTGCGGACGGCGGCGCACATCGCCGGGTTCCGCGAGGTGGTCTTCTTCTACGAGCCCGTGGGCGCCTGCGTCGAGTACGCCGTGGCCGTCCCCGAGGAGCGGCGGCTCATGGTGGTGGACATCGGCGGCGGCACCTGCGACGTCTGCGTCATGCACTTTGCCGCCGGGGGCGACACGGCGTCGCGCCTGGCGGGCAGCCGCATCCTGGGCGTCGGCGGGGTGCCGGTGGCGGGCGACGCCATAGACCGCGAGATCATCCGCGGCAAGATGTTTCCGCGTTTCGGAAAGAACGCCCGCTACGGCCCGTCCCGCCTGCCCATGCCGCAGTACCTGTACAACCACCTCCTCGACTGGCAGAACCTCTACAAGCTCAACACCGAGGAGATCATCCACTGGCTGATCGCGGCGGAGGCTGACTGCGACCAGCCGCGGGCCCTGCGCGCCCTGCGCCACCTCATCCAGTACAACCTCGGATATCCGGTGGCGCGCGAGGTGGAGGCGGCGAAAAAGCGCCTCTCGTCCGAGGAGGAGACGAGCATCTCCCTGCACCACGGCGACATCCAGATCGAGGAGCGCCTGGAGCGGCAGGAGTTCGCCCACATCATCGAGGAGCAGCTCGAGGCCATGACCGAGAGCCTGGAGGCCGCCGAGAGCGACGCCGGCCTGCGCCCGCAGGACCTGGACCTCGTCCTCACGACGGGCGGCACCAGCCTCATCCCGGCGGTGCGCGCCCTGCTGGAGCGGCGCTACGGCCCGGACCGGCTCCACCGCCGCGACACCTTCACCAGCGTCGCCTCGGGGCTCGCCATCGTCTCGCGCTACCTGTGAGCGCCGCGCGGTTGCACCGCGTTCCCGCGAACCGCATAATCTCCCCCATGAGCGACGGAACCCCGGACACGGCCCCCTTCCCCTTTGCGCGCGCGGACTATCCGCTGGCGCCCGCCACGCGCTACAACATCGGCGGCCCCGCGCGGGTCGCCCTGCTCCCCGAAACCGAGGAGGACGCCGCGGCGGCCCATGCGTGGATGTTGCGCCAGCCCGGCCCGCATCTCGTGCTGGGCGGCGGGTCCAATGTGCTTGTCGCCGATGCCGGGTTCCCCGGCATCGTGCTGCTGACCACCCGCCTGGCCTGTCTGGAGGACCTGGGGGACGACCGCTGGCGCGCCGGGGCGGGGCTGGCACTCTCCACGCTCGTGCGCGATGTCCTGCTCGCCCGCAACTATGCGGGCGTGGGCGCGCTCACGGGAATCCCCGGATCCGTCGGCGGGGCGATCTTCATGAACGCCGGGACGGTCAACGGGTCGGCCTGCCAGTTTCTGGAGACGGCGGACCTGCTCGGCGCCGGCGGGCGGCGGACCGTTGTCCTGACACCCGACCTCTACGACTACCGCAGCCAGCGGTTCTGCGGCCCCGACGACGTCATCCTCGGCGGGGTGTTCCGCTTTTCCCCGGCGGCGGAGGACCAGCGCCCGGTCTTCGAGCATTACATGGAGCGCCGCCGGGAGAAACAGCCCCGGGGCTTCTGCTGCGGCAGCGTGTTCAAGAACCCGCCCGGCGACCATGCGGGGCGTCTCATCGAGGCCTGCGGCCTCAAGGGCGAGCGGCGCGGCGGCGCGGTCATCAGCCCCCTGCACGCCAACTTCATCATGAACGAGGACGGGGCCACTTTCGCGGACGTCATGGCGCTCATCCGGCTTGTGAAGGAGCGGGTGCGCGAACGGTTTGGCGTGACCCTGGAGGAGGAGGTGCGCGTGGTCGCGCCCGAGTAGACCGGCCAAAGGAATGTCCGCGGCCACCGCCGGTGTTCTGAACCGGGAGTAGAACGAAATGGACATCCAAGAGCTTTTCGACCTGGTCGCGTCCAAGGGCGCGTCCGACCTTCTCATCAGCGCCGGGGCGCCGCCCATTCTCCGGATCAACGGGGAGCTGTTCCGCACGCGCACCGACCCGCTGTCGCAGGAGCAGACCAAGGCCCTCGTGTACAGTCTTCTCACGGACGGGCAGGTGGCGTCCTTCGAGCGGCGGCGCGAGCTGGACTTCTCGCTGGCCGTCGGCAAGAAGCACCGGTTCCGCGTGAACGTCTACCTGCAGAAGGGCGCCGTGACCGCCGCGCTCCGGCCGATCCCGGAGACCATCCCCTCCCTCGACGACCTGGGCATCCCGCCCACCGTGTCCGAGCTGGCCACCGCGCGGCAGGGCCTTGTGCTGGTGACCGGCCCCACGGGCAGCGGCAAGACCACCACCCAGGCCGCGTTGATTGACCTCATCAACGCCCGGCGCGCCTGCCACATCATCACGGTGGAGGACCCCATCGAGTACGTGCACCAGCACCGGCGCAGCATCGTGGACCAGCGCGAGGTGGGCGAGGACACGGACAGCTTCGCCACCGCCCTCAAGTACGCCCTGCGCCAGAACCCCGACGTCATCCTCGTCGGCGAGATGCGCGACCTCGAGACCATCCAGGCGGCACTGACCGCCGCCGAGACCGGGCACCTCGTCTTCGCCACCCTGCACACCAACGACGCCATCCAGACCATGGACCGCATCGTGGACGTGTTCCCGGCCGAGCAGCAGCAGCAGATCCGCTTCCAGCTCTCCATGACCCTGCTGGCCATCCTGTCCCAGCGGCTCGTTCCCCGCGCCGACGGCAAGGGCCGCGTGCTCGCCTGCGAGGTGCTGCGCAACAACCACGCCATCGCCAACCTCATCCGCGAGCAGAAGAGCCACCAGGTCTACAGCGTCGTCGAGACCGGGGCCAAAGAGGGCATGGTCACCATGGACCGCGCCGTCAAGCAGCTCTACGCCGACGGCGTCATCACCTACGAAGACGCCGTGACCCTCATGCGTAACCCCAAAGAACTCCAGCAGGTCAAGGGAAGCTGAGAGGCGGAGGGGGGCCCCGGGAAGAGAGGCCTCAGGCTCCAGACTCAGGCCTCAGAGGAGGGTTTGGGCAAGGTTTTTTGCGGCGCGCATGGCGAGGCCCATGATGGTGATCTGGGGGTTGACACCCGGCGACGCGGGCACCACGGACCCGTCCATGACATGCAGGCCCCCCACGTCATGGGCCTCCAGGTCGTAGTTCACCACCGAGGACTCCGGGCTGGCGCCCATGGCGCAGGTGCCCAGCGGGTGGAAGGCCATCATCTCCAGGTGCGAGGGCCGGATCGGCATGGTTTCAAAGCGCCGGAGCTCGTCGCGGTTCCGCAGGAAGGGCATGGGCTGCACATTGGTGAACACCCTCTTCGCGCCCGCGGCGAGGTATATCTCGGCTAGGCGGGCCATGCCAAAGCGCATGGACTCCGCGTCGGCCCGGTTGAGCTGGTAGAAGGCGGTGAAGGGGTTTCCCAGGCGTCCCCGCAGGACGCGGCCCGTCGTTGTGTCCGCGACCATGATCCCGAAGGAGGCGAGGCGGCGATAGGCGGCGGCGAGGTCCTTGTACTCCTGGCCCGTTCCGGGCAGGGAGGCCGTGAGCAGGCCCGGCGGCATGAAGACGCCCTCCAGCAGGACGCCCCGGTCCGCCCATTGGTCAATGTACCCCGCCTGGGAAAGGCCGTTGAACCCGTCCACGTCCTCGTCAAACTCGGCGACAACGCGCGCGGCGGGGTGGATGGTGAGCCCCCGGCCCACGCGGCCCGAGGCGTTTCCGAGACCCTGGCGAAGCAGGAAGGCGGGGGTGGAGAGGGCGCCCAGGGCCAGCACCACCGCATCGGCGGCGATTTCAAAGGCGCCTTCGGGGGACACCCCCGACACGCCGACGGCGCGCCCGTTCCGGGTCAGGACGTTCAGCACGCGGTGGCGGGTGAGCAGCCGGGCCCCGGCGGCGAGGGCGTCCGGAACAAAGGTGACGTCCGTGCTCTGTTTTGCGCCCTCGCGGCACCCGTACTGGCAGCGCCCGCGCCCTTTGCAGTCTTTGATGTTGTGGGACAGCGGCTTGATTTCGACGCCCAGGGCGGCGCAGCCGCGGCGCATCACGCGCGTGTTTCCGCCGAGCACGGCCTCCTCCTCGGGATGCACGTTCAGGCGCCGTTCGACTTCCGCGAAGCACGGCGCCAGTTCCGCCGGTGAAGGCCCCCCCCACGCCGCGATTTTCTCCTCGGACGGACGGAAGCAGGTGGAGGAATTGATGACGGTGGTGCCGCCCACCGCGCAGCCCAGGGGAAGGGGAATGGGCGGATTGCCCAAAGTCAGCGTGATGCCGCCGTTCAGGTACATGCGGCTGAACGCGCCGATGACGTCGTCATGGTCCCCCGCTTCCCAGCGCCGCCCCTGCTCGACCAGGAGGGTGTCAATCCCCGCGTCCGCGAGCACGGCCCCGGCCACGGCGCCGCCCGCGCCCGTGCCCACCACGACCACCTTGCATGCATGGCGTCTTGCGCTCATGTCCGGTCCTCCGCGGGATGGCCGACCGCCCGGGCGGGCTCGGGCTGGCTGAAGAAGGGCAGCATGGCGTAGAGCTTGATCATCTGGACCAGCGAACGGACCAGGGAGACGGGATGTGACTCCAGGCGCAGCAGGCAGGGCCCGCGCTCCGCGGGGGGCATCGCCAGAAAGGTGCGCGGGCGGAACAGGAGGAGGACCGGCGCGGCGTTGAAGGCGTGCAGCGCCAGCCGCGTCATGGCCAGCGTCGCCGTGTTCTGCGCCGCCAGCATCCGCCGCGTGTCCGCGAGGGACTCCGCGGCGAAATCCGCATAGCCCGCGGGGAAGGCGCCCCCGCGCGGCATCAGCTCGTTTCCCACCGCCAGCAGCACGGCCTCCTCCCTGGCGTCCAGAAACCGGTCCGCGTTCCTGGCCTGAAACCACAGGGCATAGGTCAGCAGGAAGATGGGGCCGTCGGTCAGCACGCCGACCAGATATGCCAGACAGGGCAGGGTGGCGAACATCAGGAGGTAGCAAACCGTGGAGCAGCACTTCGACACCAGGACAATGGGAACCAGCCACGCCCTCCCGCGCGTGTCCGCGCGCACCGTAAAACAGGCCCACGCCAGCATGGCCATCATGGAGACGGAGAGCACCCGCCAGAACGCCCCCTCGGACGCGGCGTCCGGCAGCGGGTAAAGGGGCAGGAAGGGCAGCAGCCTTGCGGCGATGTGGTTGATCACGGCGGGAATGTGCTTTCCCGCAGCCAGAAAGAACACGGCGCCGAACGCGTAGGTCCACGCGCTGAGGAGCATCCACAGGCTCAGGGCGCGCTCCGCGCGGGTCAGCGCCCCCCCGGATTCAGGTGTCATTGCGAACCCTCCCACCACTTGCCGCGGCGGACGCCGCTGTCGTGGTAATGTTCCCGGAAATACCGGATCAACGCCCCGATGTACGAGGGCAGCGGCGGGCACGCGACGCCGTTCCGGGCCAGGGCCGCCGTGCTCTTGGCGATGTCGTACTCAATCGGCTGGTCCCCGTAGAGGTACGCCTCCCGGGGAATGCCCGTGAGCCTTTCCACGACCCCCAGGCGAAACAGGGGCTTCAGACACCTGGCGGGCACCCTGACGAGCGGTTTCATCCGGCCCCACTCGGCGCAGGCCAGGTCGAAAAAGGCGTTGTAGGTCAGCGGGTTCGGGTCCATCAGGTAATAGACCCGGCCCGCGCTGGAGTCGTCCTCGAACAGGGCGTGGTAGGCGTTCATGACGAAATCAACCGGGGCAATGTGGCATTTCACCGGACCGCAGTCCGGCATGACCAACTGCAAATGCCGCGCGATGGTCACGAAGGTGTGGTACGGCCCGTCTATCTTCTCGATTTCGCCGGTCACGGAATGGCCCACCACCACGGCGGGCCGCAGGATGACCGTGGGGAGGGTGTCCCGGCGCTCGCGGACCAGCTTCTCCGAGAGGAACTTGGTCTCCTCATAAAAATTCTTGAAGGACTGGCCCCGGTCGAAATCGTCCTCCGTGAACACGCCTGTGTGTGTGCCCGCCACGGCCAGGGTGCTCGTGTGCGCGAACTTTTGCAGATGCGGCAGGCCGCCCAAAAAGTCCAGCACATTGCGCGTGCCGTCCACATTCACCCGCACGGAGAGGTCCCGGGGCGCCGAAAGATTGTACAGCGCCGCCAGATGCACCGCATGGGTCACCCGTCCCTTCAGCTCCTCCAGCACCGGCGCGGCAAGCCCCAGGCCGGGCCGGGTGATGTCCCCCTCCAGGATGCGGACCCGCGCCCGCAGACCCTCATCGGGGACCGACGCCTCCACCAACGCCCGCAGCCGCGCGCAGAACGGCCCGTTCTCCAGCAGAAAGAGGTCCGTGTCCGCCCGGTTCAGGTAATGGGGCAGCAGAAAGCGCCCCAGAAACCCGCCCGCCCCCGTGAAGAATATCCCTCTTTCTGCCATCATGTTCCCAGTCTGGTCAGGGCCACGCACGCATTGTGCTCCCGCCTCCTTTCGGCAATCAAGCGCCGGGGCCGGGGTACTGCGCGTCCTGGAAAAGAAGACAAGGCCGGCGGGACGCCGGCGCTGCGGAATGGCGCGACGCAAGCCCCTTGCATCCCGCCGGCGCTGCGGAATGGCGCGACGCAGGCCCCTTGCATCCCGCCGGCGCCGCGGAATCCGGCCGCCACCCCGCCGGCGCGCGGAAGCCTGGTCTCCGTGTGTGAGAACCTCTCCCCTCTGTCTTCCTCCAGACTCCAGACTCCCGGCTACAGACTGTTTTTGACTCCGTCCCCCGTCCCGGCTATCATGCCCCCCGGGTTCTCCGGTCCGTTGGCCGGGACACCCGGCGCGCGCACCCGGCCCCAGGCCCCCTTCCGAGGAGAGAGACGCATGACGATCCCTGCTGGCGTGAACAAGAGGACGGTGTCGGGTTCGCTGGCGCTGGTGACGCTGGTCGCGGCGATGGGGGGCTTCCTTTTCGGCTATGACACGGCGGTCATCAACGGCGCCAACCAGTACCTGACGCAGTATTTCGCCCTCACGCCCATGCAGGAGGGGATTGCCGGGGCCAGCGCGATTCTGGGGTGCATCCCCGGCGCGATGGCGGCGGGATTTCTCAGCGACCGCTTCGGCCGCCGCCGCGTGCTCTTCCTGTGCGCCGTGTTCTACGCGCTGTCGGCCTTTTTTTCCGCGATTCCCGCCACCTTCATGCAGTTTCTCGCCGCGCGCTTCCTCGGCGGACTGGGCATCGGCGCGTCGTCCATGGTGTGCCCGATCTACATCGCCGAACTGGCCCCGGCGGACCGCCGCGGGCGGCTGGGCTCGCTCTTCCAGCTCGGCATCGTGCTGGGCATCTTCCTGACGCTGCTGATCAACGCGGGGATCCAGGGTCTCGGCGACGCCGCGTGGAACACCACCACGGGGTGGCGCTGGATGCTCGGCGCGGAGCTGTTTCCGGCGGTGGCCCTGCTGGCGCTCCTCTTCTTCGTGCCCGAGAGCCCGCGCTGGCTGGCCCAGCGCGGCCGCTGGGACGAGGCGCACGCCATCCTCGCGCCCATCGCCGGGGCCGCCGGGGCGGACAGGGAGCTCGCCGCGGTCCGCGAGGCCCTGGCCGGGGAGGAGGGCCGGTTCTCCGAGCTGTTCGGTCCGCGGTTCCGCCGCCCGCTGCTCATCGCCGTCGGCCTCATGGCGTTGTCGCAGTTCAGCGGGATCAACGCGATCACGTACTACTCCACGAAGATTTTCACCACCGCCGGGGTCGGCGTGCAGAACGCGTTCATGTCCTCCGTGGTGGTCGGCCTCGTGAACCTCGTCTTTACCGGCGTGGCCATCGCCTTTGTGGACCGGGCGGGGCGGCGCGCGCTGCTGCTCATCGGCCTGACCGTGCAGACGGCCGCGCTCGGCGCGGTGGGCTGGATGTTCCAGACGGAGGCCGGCGGGCTGCCCCTGCTGGTCGCCGTCCTCGCGTACATCGGCGCGTTCGCCATGGCCCTCGGGCCCATCCCATGGATCGTCTGCTCGGAAATCTTCCCCACGCGCATCCGGGGCCGCGCCATGTCCGTCGCCACGTTCACCATCTGGACCGCGTGCTACGCTGTGACGCAGACCTTCCCCATGCTCAACGACAACCCGGCCGTCGGCCCCGCCAAGACCTTCTGGGTCTACGGGGCCCTGAGCCTGCTGGCGCTGTTCTTCGTGGCGGCCCTGGTGCCCGAGACCCGGGGCCGCACCCTGGAGGAGATCGAGCGCTCCTGGGACGACCGCGCCAAGGCCGGGAACTGAACGACGCACCGCACGCAACGCACAGGAGACCTGTCATGAACCGTCCCCTTCACCGTCTGTTTCAGGGTGCCACCGTGGTTGTCCTGTGCGCCGCCGCCACCGCGCAGTTCACGCCGCTCACCCAAATCCCCGCGCCGGAGATCACCGCGAGCGCCCCGGCGTATCCCGGGGGCAGCTTCGGGCCGGGCCGCCTGCTCGACGACGACCCCAAGACCGAATTCGCCGCCGACGGCGCGGCGGGCGAGCTCTTTGTGGAGTTCCGCTTCGCCGAGTCCGCGCGCGTGGCCGCGTTCCGACATGTGGACCGCAACGACCCGGCCACCATCGCCGCCTCCGAGCTGGTTTTCATGGATGACAAGGGAAAGACCGTGGCGACCGTGCCGGTCACCCACGCGAACGAGCGGGGCGCGCGGACGGTCGTCTCGCTGCCGGAGCCCGTCACGGCGCAGCGCGTGAAGTGGCGCGTGACCCAGCTCGGCCCGGACGGCCACCGCACCGTCGGCGGCGCGGAGATCGCCTTCTTCACCGCGGGCGCGCCCGAGGCCGCCCCCACCGCCGACACCCTCACGGTGAAACAGTTCCCCATCCTGGCCCGCTCCGACGCAGGGCCCGTGCAGACCCTGCATGTCACCGTCACGCACCCCTACGCCGAGGCGGCGGACGCCGTGCTGCACCTGGACGGCGCGGCGCCGCAGCCGCTGCGGCTGGAGTTCGGCGCGCAGGAGGTGGCGCTGGCGGCGCCCGAGGCCGCGGCGGAGACCGTCGCCGTCGCGGAGCTGGAGGTGGCCGGCGCGCGCGTCGGGCGGACCGAGGTGCCCCGCCGCCCCGTGCGGCCCCTCACGGTCTATGTGCTGCCGCACTCGCACACGGACATCGGCTACACGGAGATCCAGACGGAGATCGAGGACAAGCAGGTCCAGAACCTGCTCTCGGGCATGGAGATCGCCCGCCGCACGGCGGACTACCCCGAGGGGTCGCGGTTCGTGTGGAATGTCGAGGTGCTCTGGGCCGCCGACCTCTTCCTGCAGCGGCTCGGCGAGAACGGGCGGAAGCAGCTCTTCGACGCCGTGAAGGCGGGCCAGGTCTCCCTCAACGGCATGTACCTCAACGAGCTGACGGGCCTCTGCCGGCCCGAGGAGCTGCTGCGGCTCTTCCGCATGGCCACGCAGATGACCGGCGAGACCGGCGTGCCCGTCGAGGCCGCCATGATCAGCGACGTGCCCGGCTACACCTGGGGCACCGTCCCCGCCATGGCCCACGCGGGCATCCGGTATTTCAGCGTCGCCCCGAACTACTTTGACCGCATCGGCGACATCCTGGTGCAGTGGGAAAACAAGCCCTTCTACTGGGTGGGGCCCGACGGGACCTCCCGCGTCCTGGTCTGGATCCCCTTCTGGGGCTACGCCATGTCGCACCGCTACCGCGAGATGTCGCCGAAACTCGTCGAGGACTTCTGCGAGGGCCTGGCCAAGCGCGACTATCCCTACGAGATCGCCTATGTCCGCTGGGCGGGCTACGGCGACAACGCCGTGCCCGACCCCTCCATCTGCGACTTCATCCGCGACTGGAACGCGGCGCACGTCTCCCCGAAGTTTGTCATCAGCAGCACCGCCGAGGCCTTCCGCGCCTTTGAGGAGCGCCACGGCGCCGAGCTGCCCAGCGTCAAGGGCGACTGGACGCCCTACTGGGAGGACGGCGCGGGCTCGTCCGCCCTCGAGACCGCCATGAACCGCGCCAGCTCCGACCGCCTCGCGCAGGCCGAGACGGTCTGGGCGATGGCGGACCCCGCCAGCTATCCCGCCGACGCCTTCGCCGACGCGTGGCGCGAGGTGCTCCTCTACTCCGAGCACACCTGGGGCGCGTGGTGCAGCGTCACCGACCCGTTCCGCCGCGAGACGCGCGAGCAGTGGGCCGTCAAGCAGTCCTACGCCGCCGGCGCCGACCGCCGGTCGCGCGACCTCCTCAGCCGGTCCCTCGCCCGGTTCGGCGGCGACGCCGTCCCCGGCGCCGTGGACCTCGTCAACACCTCCTCCTGGGCGCGCGGCGGGCTGGTCATGCTGCCGAAGTACCTCGCCGAGGGCCGGGACCTCGTCGAGGCCGGCGGCGTCCCCGTGCCCTCCCAGCGCCTGAAGAGCGGCGAGCTGGTCCTCCTGGCGAAGGATGTGCCCGCCCTCGCCGCGCGGCGCTACACCCTGCGCGAGGGCGCGCCCCACGCGGTGGAGGCGGCCGCCGTCGCCGACGCCGACGCCGCCACCCTCGACAACGGCGTCCTCCGCCTGCGCGTGGACCCCCAGACCGGCGGCATCGCCGAGCTGCGCCTCGCCGGACTCGACGCCAACCTGGCGGACAACGCCGACGGTCAGACCCTCAACGAGTACCTGTACTTCCTCGGCGACGACCCCGCCGATGCCAAGGGCGCGGAAAAGGTCCGCATCCGCGTCGGCGAGCCCGGGCCCCTCGTCGCCTCGCTGGTCATCGAGTCCGCCGCGCCGGGATGCCGCAGCCTCGTGACCGAGATCCGCCTCGCCGCCGGGGAGGACACCGTCGAGATCGTCAACACCCTCGACAAGGAGCGCCTCGTCGCCCGGAACTACCGCGACAAGCGCGGCAAGGAAAGCCTCAATTTCGGCTTCCCCTTCGCCGTCCCCGGCGGACAGGTCCGCCTCGACGTGCCCTTCGGCGTCATGCGCCCCGACGACGACCAGATCCCCAGCGCCTGCAAAAACTGGTTCACCGTCGGCCGCTGGGCCGACGTGTCCAACGACGCCTTCGGCGTCACCTGGGTCACCCTCGACGCCCCCCTCGTCCAGGTCGGCGGGCTCACGGCCAACCTCCTCAACTCCCAGACCAACCCCGACGCCTGGCGCAAGGAGGTCGGCCCCACGCAGAAACTCTACGCCTGGGCCATCAACAACCACTGGGGCACCAACTACCGCGCCTTCCAGGAGGGCCCCCACGTCTTCCGCTTCCTCCTCCGCCCCCACCGCGCCTACGACCCCGCCGCCGCCGCCCGCCTCGCCCTCGCCGCCGGACAGCCCCTCCTCCCCATGGCCGCCCGCGGCGAAGCCCCCGCCGCCGCCCCCGTCCAGCTCCCCGGCGACGACATCCTCCTCACGGGACTAAAGCCCGGCGACGACGGCAAAGCCCTCATCCTCCGCCTCTGGAACGCCGCCGGAAAAGACGCCCAGATAACCCCCGTCCCCCAGGGCAACCAAAAGGCCACCCTCCACCTCAGCGACATCAGCGAACAGCCCAAAGAAAAGATCACCGGACCCGTGAACGTCCCCGCATGGGGTCTCGTCACCGTACGGTTGGAGTGAGGAAATGACGCAAGGACGGAACGATTCAGGACGGTGTGGACGGTATGGATAACATGGAAACAGCCTGTCCGCCATGGCAGCTTCTCCTAGACAATAGACTGAAGTTCTGCTACTACCGCCACTCGCTAGCATCGCACCTTTACCTTCCGACGCTTCCACAGTCTAGAGTTTTCTGACAAGGAGACGCTTCCATTATCATCGCACTCACAATATACTCAATACCCTGCTGTCTCTGAATAGAGCATGCTTTTGTCCTCAGGAAATGCGACATGGAAAAGCGCGCCCCAAGTGGATAGCACGTGCTCATTCAGAAGTGGCGAGCATCTGCAGGTCTAGGGTAGCGGCAACGAGTCCGCTACACGTTGGGCTTTTTCTTCTATACCAACATCGCAAAATTCATTCGCTATGCGAAGGAGACTTTCAAATCCACCGGCACTGAGGATGTCATATCCATTGCAAGTAATCTCCTTGACGACATTGCGAGCCAGCAAGAGTCGTCTCAACATGGGCTCAATAATACTCTTGTCGTGCTGTAAATAGTCAGAAATATCCTCTGCACCTAGAGCAATACGGTACCCATCACTGCTTCCAGCTAGAAGAATTCCCGAGTCGCGAATATTCCCAATGACGCGAGACTTAAAAGCTTGGTCGGTAAGCTCCTCGTGCCCTCTGTCCATTAAACGCTCTATAAGGACGGCGGAATACACCGAGCTGGCAGAATCATCCTCATATAACCTTGCGAACAAGAGTTCTTCAAGCGTTGCTGCCTGAAGCTGTCTATCAGTATCATCAGAATCCTTGTAGGTGTCAATAAAACTCTGGACGCGCCGACAAAGCTCGTCCCTCATGATAACAGAGTGGGGGGTGTCCATAGGCTGGGACGGCCCTGGTGAAGGAATGTAGTCAATGGGCCAGCATTGAATCCCAATTTCCTTTTCTCTGAGTATACGACGAAAACTAGCAGAGTGATCACCTCTCTTTTCTTGGTCAAAGCAATAACTGAGGCTTCCCGCAATAAGATCCGAGAGTTGGATTAGGCGGCTTTGCGAGCTCCTTACGAAATCGTGCTGGAAATCGCTGAACAGGTCTGGATATCCCTTATTATCTAGGTAGGATATGAAGCTGTCCATAAAATCTTGGCCCCCATATTCATCTGCAACTACGTGAAGACTGTAACTTCCTGTGGACAGTTTCCGGTATAGCATGTGGTTGAAGAACTTATAGAAAGATCGCTTAAATTGGAATCCTGAGTTCTTCGGTAGACGATCCTTGTTAATGACGAGTGCGTAATAATGGAAAGGGAGTTGCTCGATCCCCTCAAGGAACTGCATTCGTCGCTTATGGTTCGCTGCTATACTCTTGCTCGCAATCTCTGCGCCATTATTTAGATTTCTACTCAGCAATTCCATGCCATAGTCGCAGGCCCTGCAGCCTTCCTCGTCGGCGACAATAGCCACGCATATATAGAGGTTTGATACGCCCTGCTTGCTGGTATCCAGTGCATTTGTTCCCGATTCATCTACATATGCATAAAGTTTCGATCTTTCCATCTCGCGGCTCCTTCTCAACTTCAACAAATCGTCATCTATATCGTGGAAGAATCTTCATTTATTTCATGGTTTTGTTTTGATGCTGATATTCACTCCATGCCAGTCCTGATGTGTAATCCAAGTCTATCTTTGGATAATGTTTTCTAATATGGCGCAGCAGGGTTTCTAGAGTCCTGCGAGTATCAGATGAGCACGCAATCATTCTATTTAGTGCCAGCGCCCTAGCGGATGGCAGCGGCGCATCCCCCGGCTCAAGTTGAAATATTGGATCCTCTCCGTTTGGAGAGTGGAAACAGTCGGCAAACTGATAACATGACCCCCAAGCGCGATAGAAGCCCATTATGCAGCGATTCATGTCTCCATCATTGATATGGAAACGAGACGACGTTATTAGTCCTTTGAAGGATTCCCAGAAGAAGAACGACTTTTGTGACATGCGTCGGTTTGCAAGAAAATCGATGAAGTCGTCTATCATGTTGAGTGGAAAGGTGCTCATTACTTCGGTAACCATGAGGTAGTCTTTCCGCTTATGAAGCTCATCCAAAGAAGACTCTTTGTCATCAGCGGGTCGCGGTGGGTCATGTGCCACAATATCTGCAAGCGCTTCTAGAATATGTTTGCGAAGGGGCTCGGCCATTTTGTCACAGGCATTAGCTTTCTCCTTCTTGCCAAGCCCTTCGATGGCGGCTGTATGTGGATCGAAAGAGTATCGAGTAATCCGCTGCCCCTCCAAATCAAACGGTACGTCATTATCAAAGTTCCCAAAGGCCTCATTGAAAAGAAGGATAATTCTATTCCAACCCAAATGCGCCACCGCAAATCCAAGTTCGTAGAGTACATTGGGGTTAGGTACTGGTCGTGCCCCAGCGGCGCGTTCTCTGTTTATGGTTGTAATATCGCAAACGAACACATCGGCGACCTCAATTTTTCTTAGAATAGATTCCGCAATGTTTGGGCTTCCAGGAAGGTTTCTCGTTGCTTCATCTTGGTGAATCAGCAAGTTTCCATTTCCCCGGGTTTGTTCTAGTTCTGTGCTTGCCACCCGCAAGCATTTCCTGATGACTTGCGTTGTGGAGTCTCCTGAAATGTCTGACTGCCAGGAGAAGAATACTTCAATGCGCGTCTGGCCATTACTCATGGGTACCGTACTCCTTAGTTAGTTGAAGGGGGCTCGGCGATATTGTGAAGTGCATAGCTCGGATCGCAAACTAATTGCTCGCAGCGCATTATATGGAAAGAAAAAGGGCAGAAATGATTGTATAGAACAGCCATCTATTACGCAAGTTTTGCCTGCGCCACCACCATCGCTACACTCAATTCCCCTAACTTCATTCGACCAACTCAACAGCCGAACGGTCACCATTTATTTGCCTCCAAATGGGGCGTGGTCTTCGGATGGGTGCACTTGCGTGTCCTTTCGTCTGCCGATGGGACAGAGGATGATCCAGTTCCGGAGGGTTCTCCTGACGGTCACTAGGCGACCCTCGCGGTCCAAGGGGTGATCGGTATCAATGAACGCGCGACAGGCCTCATGGCCGGGATGATTGTGGTAGTGGATCGTTGAGGTAGGAGAGGCAGTTCGCGCGGCGGACCGACAAGGAGGCCGATGGTATCGCATTGAGCCGGGCGTGCATGTAGTCCTTCCATCCATAGTGCTATTATAACGGAGTTTCTGTGCAGTGTCAATTGGTGGAGCAGTAAATAGGGCAGTGAGTCTGTTGAGGCCCGCCCCCTGCGGTCGTTGCTAGGTAAATAGGGACATCCATGATAGGTAGAAGTCAAGTTGCAGACCGGGCGGTCTGCTTCCGCTGTTCTTAGGGACCGGAAGGCTGGCGTAGCATCTTGCCGTGCGGGAAGGCCTTAGGCGGCGCTGGCCTGGTGCGGCGCCGAGAATGGGTAGCTTGCGTATGACTCGTCGGAGGCGGCGTGGCAGGCCAGCGCCGCCATCGTGGGGGCACAGGCCGTGCGATACGGTCCAGAAGTGACGTTCAAAAACCGCTGAGACGACTCGGTTCCCGGTGTTGACGAGAGGGTTCTCGCAACCAGACAGGCGCCGTTTGTTCCCCGTCTATGCGGGAGTTCGGTCTGACAGGGCGACAGCAAGCCGCCGCAGTTCAAGGTGCTGCGCACGGAGCGGTCCTTGGGGCAAGAAGAAAGTCCGTGGTGCCTTCGCGCACGCTTCGCGCGCCGTGAAGTGCGAGAGGGTCCTACCGCCTCTCTTCGTGCGGGGGTGCCTGCGCTGGGGCACCGGGCAGGACGTGTGTTTCCCTCCAGACGGCTGAAAACTGCGTCTCCGCAAGGGAACAGCTGCAATTCCGGAGGCGGGCCGAACAACGTTGTTACAACGTAGGTCGCTCCGCCCGACAGCGGCATGAGGTGTGTGTATGAAGCTCAGTCAACCCTGTAGCCAGTCATGAACTGGATTCCGAATATACGTGCGATTCCAAACGGAATTAGCGTAAGAATCCAGCCTACCCATCCCAGTATTTCGGCAAACGGATCAATTGACTCGCCAGATGCCTGCCAGTACTTATCCATGGCTTACCTTTCTTGATGAGCTCCCCCCATCTTTCGACAGGGACTGGTTCATATTAAGATGTCGGCACAGCGGCACACCTACCACGAGCCGACCCTCTTTGACCTAAATCCTAGCAGATCCGGCGGGGTATGTCAAGCCGACTTTTGCGGTAACTAGGGACAGTCACCGTTTATAAGTAAGATGCCCGAGGGGCTGGGGCAGAAGAGGAGGACCGTCGCTGACCGTGCTCTAAGAGAAGAACATCCCCCTGTTCGCTCCCGCGAACCGCCCCCCCCCTGAAGGGGGGACCCGGACAGTGCGCGCCCGTTGCGCCGATGAAGATGATCCGTAGCGGATGTCCCCGAAGGGGACAAATACGAGTAGCCGGAGGTGACCGAAGGGAACCTCCGGTTGGGGGGCAGTGATAGAACCACAACCCCGAACGGGGTTGAATGTGAGTGGTTTCGCGGGCCGGTGTGCCGGGAGGAGCACATTCAACCCCTTCGGGGTTGTCTCGTTTTCGCGGACCTGTCCGGAGGTTCCCTTCGGTCACCTCCGGCTATTCACATTCTTCCCCTCCGGGGAAGCAAAGCCCGCAGACCCAAGTGCGGTCGAGGGTTGCTGTGAAATGTTTCCGCCCCTTCCCCGCCCACTTCCGAAGAGAAGAACATCCCCCTGTTCGCTCCCGCGAACCGCCCCCCCCTGAAGGGGGGATTTAGGGGGGGAGTCTGGAGTCTGGAGTCTGGAGGCTGGGGCCGAAGAGGAGGACTGTTGCTGACCGCCCTTTTCCTATGCGGCTTTGCGTCTTGGCGTTAAGGCATTTTAACGCGAAGGCGCAAAGGCGCGAAGACGCGGGGGGGGAAGAAGACAAAACCGGGCGCGGCAAGCGGCGCCCCTACGGC